>NZ_JACSKD010000010.1:0-71291 GCF_018617455.1 Exiguobacterium sp. s22 | reverse complement strand
GAGACTATTCGTCGAGGACGAGATCACGGAGACAGAGCAACAATTAGAAAAAGCGCAACAATCAGTCGAAGCGCAGCGACAACAAATCAAGCGACTCGACCGCGACAAAGAGGAGCTCGAAGGCGAACTCCCTTACCTCTCGCTCGACGAACAGGTCGAACGGGAGAACGAGATCTTCGACCTCGGCCGGAAGCGTGACGAGCTCACACTCGAACTCGAAAAACTCGAACAGTCGGTCGAAGCGCTCGAAGAAAAGCACGACAAACTGCACGTGCGGCTCCGGGAACTGTCGATTTAAGTGGCACATTTCGTGCCAAATCGCTGATTTTACTGGCACATTTCGTGCCATTCTCGGGCTTTTGGTGATATCACGGAAACCCCAGGCTCTGCCTGGGCTATCACGACAAGTGATAGCAGTTTCCCCTTATGCTCTTTGAACGTATTTTTAGGACATTGGCAATATACAGCCTCTAGGAAGGTGGTCAGACAGATGGATCTATTACTCCGCGATATCGACCCCGTCATCGTAAAGCAAATTGATGAATGGGCGAAAGAACATAACCGCTCCCGACAGCAATATTTGAAAGAACTGCTCGCCTCCTGGTGCGCGAACGGCATCCAATCGACGCAGGTCGAACGGCTCGAACGACAGCTCGAGGCGAACACGCTATACCTGAAACGGAGCACGGACGAACTCGCCGCGGTGACCCGGTTGTTGAACGAGGTGATGCAGGATGCGTGAGACGCCGGGCGTCGTCATCAAGTCGAAGTTCAAGGTGCCGGGCACAAAAAAGAAGTCGCGTCGCTACACGACGTACCTCGACTACATCAATCGACCGGACGCGAAAGACAGTCGCGAACAGTTCGAGACGTATCACGACTATATGGAAGACGAGATGAAGTCGAGCGGTCTGTTCACACGCGAGGACGACCGATTGAATGACGAAAAGCGTCGCGTCGTCCGCAACATCTTCAAGCACGCGCAAGAGAAAGGGAGCATCCTCTGGCAGGACGTCATCTCATTCGATAACACCTGGCTACGCGAGACCGGTGTGCTCCACGATGACCTCGTCGACGAGAAACGATTGATCCAGGCGACACGGAACGCGGTCGAGGCGATGCTCCAAAAAGAAAAGATGGTCCATGCCTACTGGACCGGTGCCGTGCATTACAACACCGATAATATCCACGTGCATGTCGCCATCGTCGAGACGAGCCACATGCGCGAGCGCGGCAAACGCAAACCAAAATCGATCGAGCTGATGAAGTCGAAGGTCATCTATTCCCTCGCCGACCGGACGAAAGAACAGGAGAAACTGAATGCGTTCATAAGAGACGAACTGGTCGCCCATAAACGGAACCGGAAGATTCCAACGCTCCCGAACCGTGTCCTGCATCCTGACCTCGTTCGCCAGTTCAAGGACATCTATGAACGCTTGCCGGAAGACAAACGTCAATGGCGCTACAACATGAACGGGATGCAGCCGCTCCGTGAATCGCTCGATCGTCTGACCGACCTTTATATCGACATTCACTTCAAATCAGAGTTTCAAGCCTTCAATGAGCGGCTCGAGCAGGAGGTGTCGTTCCATCGTCGCAGCTACGGCGACGCGGAGAAGGCCGAGCGTTACCGAACGACAAAACGACAGGACCTCTACACCCGGATGGGGAATGCCATCCTCTCCGAGATGCGCGACTTGTCAAAAGAACAAACGATAGTTGAGAAAAATGGAGCCCCAAAACATCCGGTCAGACGCGCATTCAAACAACAAAAAATATTCAACGAATCACTCTACCGGATTGAGCGGCATATGAACGACGAGTTCGAACACTTGAAAAATCAACGCGCTTTCGAACAGCTGGAGCGGGACATCGAATATGGAAAGTGAGTGAGGACGATGGAAGAGTTGAGACAGATCCGTCTCCGGTTAAAACCGGAGACGGTCGCATATTTGGAAGAGTTCGCCGACGGCAAACGCTTCGGTCACCTCGGTCAGGTCATCGACCATATTGCAGACGAACATAGACAACTAGCCGACGAGAAGTGGGACATGCAGTTCCTCACCCGCTCGGTCAGCAAACAGGTCTCTCATCATATCGAGGAGTTGATGAACGAGCACGTGTCGACGGAACTCGAGCGGATCCGTCTCGCCACGAACCGCTCCGACCGCCACGGTCAGATCCTGACAGAGCTCCTGCAGGCGCTGATGCAGACGGAGGGCATCGAGGACATCATGACGACGGATCAGTTCAAGCCGACGTTCCTCGCGACGGCGGAACGTGTCGTCCAGGAACGCATCGAACACCAAAAACAGAAGAAGGACACACTAATTTTTGAGAGAGGATGAATTCTATGCGACCACTTGAACGTCCCTTTACGATGGGACAACTGTTGACGCTTCGATTCGATACCGTCACGATCCTCATCTATGGAAAACGGTACGACATCCCGGTGTCCGTTTCCGAGCACAAACTTTTGACCGCCATCGCGCAAGACGAGATCGTCTTGCTTCCCGTCAATTTCGAGCGGACACAGCTGTTACTCGACATCCCGGAAACGTCGCCACACCTCGAGCGTGAACTGAACGATTTTGCGGATAGTGATGAATCTGTCACCGACTTGTTGAAGGAAGGAGTCTGACACGATGGCCAAGATGAAGACGAACGAAGAACGGAGAGCCGAGCTCGAGGCCTTGACCGAACAGATGGGAAAACAAATTGACAGCTACTTCGAGAGCCCAGAAAAAATTCGAGAACATCTACAGTTCCTCGGCAAGTTCCATCAATATTCGATGCGGAACGCGATCTTGATCGAGTCCCAGTTCCCCGGCGCAGTCGCGGTCGGCTCTTATCCGTTCTGGGAGAAGCAAGGCGCACAGGTACAAAAAGGTGAGCGTGGCATCAAAGTATTCGTCCCAAGTCCGGTGACGTACGCCCAGCACAAAGATGAATGGGTACCGCTCAACAAGGCACCGAAGCCGATCAAAGACGGCGTGAAACAAGGACGCATCCCGTCACGCAAGATGATGTACTTCAAGATCGGTCACGTGTTCGAGTACACGCAGACCAACGCACGCGAGAAAGGGATTGAGGTCTCGGACATCTTCAAACGGTATCACCGGGACGGCGGGCTCGAGAACGAACAAGACATCCGTGACGCCTTGACGACGCTCGCGGATGCCCGGAATGTGACGCTATTGGAGGAACCGCTCGACGAGATCGGAACGGCGAAGGGTTGTTACTATCCGGAGCTACATGCGATTGCCTTGAACCCGCGGAACACATCGATTGAGGACATCAGCGTCCTAATCCACGAGCTCACCCATGCGGAGTTGCACAATCAGGAACGGAATTTTGAGCGAGAGCAACCGCTCACAGCACCCGAGAAGGAGTTCCAAGCCGAGATGGTCGCCTACGTCGTCTCACATCAACTCGGTTTCCCGACGGATGACTTTTCGCTCTCCTATTTGGCCGGTTGGACGAAAGACAAGGAGCTCCTCGACAAGGAACAATTGTTGCAGGAGGTCCACCAGACATCCGCGACTTTTATCGACCATATCGAGTCACACTTAGAAAAGGTGCACACCTTGGAGCAACAGAAGGAGCAGACGCCACTCGAATACCTCGAGCAAATGAACCACCGCATGAACTGGAAAGACATTGACCTTACTCTCTCTGAGCGAATAAATTCCGTGCAAAGCGTCTTTCCCGAGGAGATTGAGAACTACCTGAACGCAAAAGCGACCCTCGAGACGAATCTGAAGGTGGATCGCGTCGAGGAGCCACTCATGTATATTCATGGTATGGGTCTCGGGTTTCAACAGTTCGGCATCGCCAATAATCATGACTTCAGTGAAAATCAGCTTGTAGCTTACACACTAGCACTGCCAAATCATCCGTTGATAAGCGGATATTTCGAGCCTGAAAAAACCGTACATCCATTACATGACCTTGAAAGAAACAAACGACTGGGGAAAACGTTTATCAAATCGATTGAAGAGCGTTGGTATGAAGTTTTGATTAAAGATAAGAAAGAAACAATTAATGACATAAAGGTAAACCATTTATTGAAATGATATTTGATGTGAGATGATTTTTAAGAATTATTGTGTAATCGTCTCGCATCATCATTTAATTTCAAACCCTTACATATCATCAAAATACTTCAGTAATTCGCAGATTTTCCCACCTAATTTTTGCATATCATTACTAAGCTCTTCAATAGAAAACGTGGCATTTGAAATATCAATGTCTATATTAAATTCATTCCCGGTCATGAGAAAACCTGAATGAAGTAAAATATCAATATCAAACAATATTTCTCTTAAATCATCCGGAAGAATGACAGAATACTTAAGTAAAAAAGTATCGATTTCATTTAAACTTTCTCTTTTCAAGTACCAAGTAAAGTTTTGCATATCTACTAATTGTTCTTGAGCTAATTCATCTATGTGGTAAGCCGACGCACCAGGGTTAACCCTTAAAGTTTTTACATCCTTTTTATAGAAGTCTTTATCAACGTAATCGGAAATATTTTCACTAATATTCTCAATTCGACTGATAAGAACTTTTAAACTATCATCGCCTGTTGGCGATGAGTGAGGTTCTTTCGAAATGTAATTTACGTATCTCTTACCTAAATTTAACGAAAGTTTTCGATACTTTAATTTCAGCATCTTATATGCAGTGGTCTTCATTTGTTTTTTCTCGTTACTTTTTAGGAGGGATGAAATCAAGTATGAGACGATAAAAATAAACAAACAATCTATAATAATATTAGGAATTAAAGACAACCAAAAGTCTTTGTGAAATCCTGAAAAAGAGTATTGGAACATAAGCGCAAATATTACTAATACTATAAGCATCACAAAGATGACAACGTGCTCTTTATTTTTTCTTAATTTCCTTAAATAATTCAAAATAACCCTCCTAAAGATTAATAATTTGTAAGACAAATGAATTTTTTGACGTATATTTATTATAATCAGTTATTTGTTGAATAGCTTCTAAATACCAAAGATGACCAAACAAAAAAACAATTATGGTATGCCTAGATGGAGAACATTAAAGAAATGAGGTTGCGTAAGCCACTCGCAATAAATGAGACGTACAAATCAGTTATGATTTTGAAGACGGCTCAGAATCAAGGGAATGCGCCTCAATTAAAAAAAACCTCACAAGATCTGAGGGAATATATTTATTTCCTGCCATGCCGTATCGCACATCCTGGATCATATCAACTTTTGCAAAATATAGGGCTATAAAGGAAGCAGTTATTGACTTACCAATGAATCAAATGTGAAAAAAGAAAAGTTGACAAATATACTAAAAATACTGAGGGCGGTAATCATGAACCCATTGTTATTAAATAAGAATGTGCATAAAATACTAATATCTTCCTCATCACGATTTACAGGTGAGTTTCATTCAGAGGGTGTTTGTTTAGACTTATGTTTTCCTCCTAGTCATTCTAGAATGTTTCATACCATAAACGAACACCCAACAAATAGAACTTTTATTGCTGCCTCTTTAATATACGAACATGACGGAGGTATGATACTCCCTGATTTGTCAGAGTATGGTGATTTGTTTTGTTCTTTGCTATCCGTATTGTTCGGTAAAGAATTCAAATCACATGGGCTTTTAGAGTCTAATGGTAATTTTCGGTTACCTGCCATTGAAACTGCCTTTAACTCTTATTACAAAAATCCTCAGTACAATTATAATTCAAGAGTAGATTTAGATATTCCACTTGATTTAGGGAAATTCGAACTATTGCTTCCTCTTTTAGAAGACCATAAAGACAATTTAGAATTATTTAATTTTCAACAAATCATTCTTGCAGCATCACAACTCTACAATCGTTCTTTAAGTATTTATTTAGAAGAAAAAGAACTCGCCTTTCTAGACTTAATTACCTGCGGGGAAATATTATCCAACCTGCATTCGGTAAACTACTCTGACGAGTTGCTTTTTGATTCACAATTACTAACTAATTTCGAGAAAATCTCTAGTCTGGAAGGTGGAGATCGTATTGTACGAGATCTAAAAAAGAGACTTTTTCAAGTGAAAAGAAAATTCACTTACAGTCTTCAAGAACTTTTAGACGATACTTTTTTTGTAAAAACGGAAAGTTCAAGCCCGGATATCGAAGCCTCAAAGCTGTCAAAAGATAATATTGAAGTTACCCTTAAATCCGCTTATGACTTAAGAAGTAATTATGTACACTCAGGGGTTAAATTTGGAGCTTACTTGGAATCTCGTTCAAATTCTCATTATGAACGAAATATGTTTCTATTCTCACAGGATAATCCTTCTTTAACTAAGATTCTTCAGAATGCTCCCACATTTTTAGGTCTTGAAAGAATTTTACGATTCGCTCTTTTAAAAACAATTCATCGCTACGGTATATTTATTAGCGATGAGCTAAATGAATAAATTAATTCAATAGATATCTTTTAAAAATGTTCTTATTATCAAATTTAACTTTCTGTTTTAAAACAATCATCATTGCATAAAAAGACATTCTCCGCACTCAAGAGAATGTCTTTTCGTATTTAGTTTCGTCTTCCGTTCACTTTATCGAGCCGGATTTTCTCGATCAACGCGTGAATGATCTGTTCATTTCTCCCCGCGAAATCTTTGTCGAAGGGAATACGCTCCCCTTCGAACATGAAGTAATCGAGCAGGTACGGGACTCGCGGTGTCGCGTGTCCCCACGTATGCTTCGAGCAACGATCCCACACCTCGGCTCCGAACTCTTTTGAATAGCGCATATGCTCGACGGCAGCCTTGACCTCCGATTTCTTCAGGACAAAGTAGTCCTCGAAGACGAATTTACCGAGAAGCTCGTACCACATCTCCTCGCGGACCCGTTCTTTAATCGCTTCTACATCGACTTCGACGTGATACGGGGCCTCTTCTTCATTCTTGACGACATCTCGTGAATCCCCTGTCACCGACTCCGGATACAGCTCCCATCCTTCCGGCATTCGTTCTTTGATGAACTGTTCGAGCGACTCCTCACTGATTCGATAGCCTTTTTTACGCGACTCGAGCGGTTCTGCCTGGATCACGCCTTTTCGTACCCAGTTGCGGACCGTCTCCTTATGGCTTGTGAGCTTGTTCTTCGATAAGATTTCAAATGCTTCGTCAATCGTATACATACATATCCCCCTTTAATACAATGATGTTTTTATTAAATAATACCATAAACATTGTATTAAATTAAGATGTTATCTTAATCCACTTCAAATTAATCGGAAATCGGTGAATGACTTCCAAACAAAAACACCATTCAGCCGAATGGTGTTCCTTGCGTGGCGTTAGACGCGCCCACGCTCTTGCTTTTGACGTTGCCCTTACGCTCCGTGCCTCCCGTCAGAAAGGGCCAGGAATATAGAGATGCGGCGGTGAGCCAGCAGCTCTTGTTATCGGGCCGTCAGGGGGGCAGCGGTGCGATGAGCGACTTCGCCAACGGGAGTTAGACGCTCACGCATAAGCCCGGATCACCATTCCTTCTCCCATGCCCCGTCCTCAGACACGCCCCAATCCTCGAATCGATACTTGATGAGCCAATGGACATGCATCACCTCATATTCGAATACACCCTTGGATAGCTCTGAGACGACGAAGCTGACGTCTCCATCCGCCACCACCCAGGTCCCATATAGATACACGATCTTGATCGGACGCTCTTCTGCATCCAGATAGATCAACACCCGGAAGTAAGGCGAGTTCAGTCCTTCATCGAACCGGACGACCTTCTCGACGCAATGTTCCCTGTCGACGACACGCATCCACTCGGGGTGTTCCATCAGTTCCGAGAACACGGTCCGGACGAAGGGATCCAATCCAGCGAACGCATAGTCATCAAGCAACATCTCATTCACAACGTCTCACCCCTTCCGGTTCTTTATAGAACGATTCCCCGTCCAGAGCCAGTCCAGTCCTTGTTCATAAACCTACAGAAATGAAGACTTTTAAAAACTGTATACACGTATACATATATACATGTATACAAATCTACATGTATACAATCATCCCTCTTCCTTATGTACGACGATTCCGTCGAATCATATTGGTATTGAAAAAGACGGTGAGGTGGGTCAAGCGCTCTCCTTCCTTCACATCACAAAGAAGATCCATGCTCACAAGTTTTAAGTCGTCAAAATCTTCTTGAAGCCGGTCAGGAAGGCGTCGAAGCAATACCTCCGTCATCTCGTCCATCGTCTGTTGATCTAGTTGGTAGCTGTCCATCTGAATCATCCTCTCCTGTTGATAGCTTCATGATACCTCGCATCCAAGCAGACAACATCTCGCCTAATTTCACGTAAGCCCTGGTGTTGTTTCAAACAAGCCCTAGGGCTTGTTTAGAAAACATGGTCATTTTCAATAAACAAACCGTGTTTTCACTTCTACTATTTCATCAAACAATCTTCTTACGAGACAGACCAAAACAACGTCCAATCTTCACACACGAACCATCTCGTTTTCGTCATGCGAAAACGGACCTTTTCCCGGATCCCGCTCTATGGATCCAGGCGAGAGCAACGCGAGTCGCCCCTCTCGTCAAAGAAAAACGCACGTTTTTCGTCCTTGCCCTTACCGGACGGACCGGGACCGGTCCCCCGGCCCCACTCCATTCCATTCAACCCATGTAACCTCGCTGTTTCATGCTGACGTACGACTCGTCCGCGCCGAGGATGAGATGGTCGAGCACCGGGATGCCGATGAGGTCGCCTGCTTCATGTAACCGTTCAGAGACGAGGATATCCTCCCGGCTCGGAGTCGGGTCCCCGCTCGGATGCTGATGACAGACGATGAGACACGAAGCGTTGTTCAAGATGGCGCATTTGAAGACTTCCCGTGGGTGGACGACGCTCGAGTTGACGCTCCCGACATGCGCCCGGTGGACACCGATGACCCGGTTCTTCGTGTTGAGCATGATGACGAGGAACACTTCACGGTCGTCATCCCCGATGAACGATGACCCGATTTGTCGGGCACTGTCCGGCGAATGGATGATGGCGTGCTCGAGCGCGACCATTTCCTCGCGAACCTCTTGCTTGATACGGATGACCTCGATGATGGCGGATAGTTCCATGATGGTTTGTCTCCTTTCGGATAAGCTGTCCTCAGAACGAACACCGTTGTGCGTCCTGTTGACGGATTCGTTGCGAGCGTCGGGAGACGGTGCAAGGGCGACCATAGGGAGAGTCTCAAAAAAATGCGAAGAGCAAACGTAGGACCAGGCTTCCGTAGCCAACGAGCGAAAAGCCTTGCTTTGAGCCAAAAGCGAAGGAAGACAGACCGAAGGGCGCGTCATTTTTTTGACGTCCCTTGCACCGACGACCAGCGAGCTAGAGTACGGAAACAGGACGCACGGATCACCAATCACGAAAAAAGGCTGTTCAAACGAGATAAACCGGGTATAAAATAAGAACAAATGTTCGTTTATATGAAAGGAGAATTGTGATGACAATGTATCGCGATCGAGGTGAACTGAAATGGATCCCATTTTTGATGCCGGAGCATCGTGCGCTGCTGACGAAGTACTATAAGGAAATTCAGAAGATTGAGATGCCTGATGTCGATGAACAGGTCCTATCGGTTTATGAGAATGTGCTGAATGACGCGATCTTCAGCGGGAATATGGTGGAGGTGAAATATGTAGAAAAGCGGGAGATGAAACGATTCAAAGGGTTCGTTCACCGGACAAACTACATGGAGCGGACCGTCGAATTGGCCAATCGGCGGGATGGGATCATCCATGTGCCGTTCGAGGCAATCATTCACGTGGAACAATCGATGGACTAACGCCCTGGCGGTTGTTCGAAGTCTGCGTCACTAAACGAAGTGTCGCTCCTCGACTTTTCATTTTTTAATGGATAAGAATGAGCGTCGAAATCATATATAGTGATGAGAATAGTTGGTGGATGAAAAAAAGAAAGTCGAGCAAAAAGTGTCAAAATAAACTTGACGTCCATATTTTATTTCTAGGTCAATCTATATGTATATTAAACAAAGAAAAACAGACCTGTTAGGTCTGTTAGAAACTCTATAATTGTATTTGTTAGTCGTCCGTCATTTAATTTCGTTATGTGAAATCAAACGGTTTATATGAACGGCAAGATAGCTTAATTCTTCTTTTGTAATGTCGAATTCATACACCTGTAAAATATAATTCTTGATTTTGAAACTGATTTCCATTGCGTTTGGATAAAGAACACCGATTTGATTAAATAGCTTATCGCCTTCCTCATCTAACATAGTGCCGCTGTAGATACGTTCTACAAAAAATTTTACATGTGTGATGAAACGTTCATAATGTATGCTGTCTTCACTTATATTCACTGTATACCGAATAAGATTGACAATTCCTCCAATCATCTTAGCATAATTCATTCCATCATTTGTCGTATGGTTAGAAGACTGAGCATTAATGATATGAAATGCAATATTTGATGCCTCTTCTTTAGGTAACTCAATCATAAATTTTTCATTCATTAATCGAATCGCAAAATGCCCAACATCAAACTCCTTGGGATAATAGTTTTTAATTTCCCAGTATACTTTGTTTGTGAAGACCATTTTTTTATTAAATCGTTCAATGGCAAAATTCAAATGATCCATTAGAGTGAAATAAACACTCTCATTCAATTTTGTTTGTAATAACTCTTCCGCTCTTAAAACGATAGACTGCGTTACTTCAAAAATTTCAGTGGGTATGGACTCTAACAGGTGCAATAACTCAATCGTCTTTTGATTCTCGACCGAAATAAATTTCTGATCCACCGCGCTGTATTCAATGAATTGTCCCTGCTTTTTACCATACCCGATGCCTTTACCTAGTAAGACACATTCTTTATCAGAATCATCGACCGCTATCACCACACTCGAATTTAAAACCTTCTTAATAAGCATTCTTTCACCATCCTTTAAAGCGTGTAGAGCAAGTCTTCTCCATTTGTCTGGATAACATGTTGATACCAATAAAACGAGTCTTTTTTATAGCGTTCTAAAGTCCCATTGCCGTGGTCATCTTGATCTACATAGATAAAGCCATACCGCTTAGACATTTGTGACGTAGATGCGCTGATTGAATCTATTGGTGCCCAGCTGGTATACCCAATAAGATCTACACCTAGTTCCACAGCTTCCTTCATTTCTTTAATATGCTCTCTTAGGTAGTCGATGCGATAACTGTCTTGGACTCTCCCATCATTGTCTAATGTATCCACGGCTCCTAGACCGTTTTCTACAATCAGTAATGGAATTCTATAACGATCATACAATTCTAGCAAAGAAATTTTTAGCCCCAAAGCATCTACCTGCCATCCCCACTCTGTTGAAGGGAGGTAAGGATTCTTTACGCCCATGATTGTATTTCCTGCCGCTTTTTCTAAGGTCTCATCCGCAGACTCAGTTCGTGACATATAGTAACTGAAGGAAAGCATATCTACCGTATTTGATTTCAAAATGTCTAGATCGTCTTTCTCCATCTTTATCTCAATCCCTTTTAATTCTAATTGCTTTAAGAATAGGATTGGGTATTCTCCCCGAATTTGCACATCACTAAAAGCATGATTGTTTAAATTACTTTGAAGAGATAAATAAACATCTTTTGGGTTACATGTGTTAGGATACGTCGTTAGTTTCGTAAGCATGCACCCCACAATGCTATCATCAATGATGGTGTGACAGGCTCTTGTTGCCAGTGCAGAGGCAACAAACTGGTGATGCAAAGCCTGATAGATTGTTTGCTCAATCTCACCCTCCGGACATTTATCCAATACGATTCCTCCACTTGTAAATGGGTGTCTGACAATACTGTCGATCTCGTTAAACGTCAGCCAATACTTTACCAAATTCTTAAATCGCTTAAAGCAAGCAACTGAGAATCTAACAAAATGATCGACAACCGCACGATCTGCCCAACCATTATATTTATTTGTTAGATGTAGAGGCATCTCATAATGAGATAATGTTATAATCGGTTCGATGTCGTATTTTTTTAGTTCTTTAAAAACGTTCTCATAAAACTGCAATCCCTTTTCATTCGGCTCCGACTCTTCACCCGTCGGAAAAATTCGACTCCAAGCAATTGACAGACGTAATGTCTTAAACCCCATCTCAGCAAATAAGGAGATATCTTCTTGATAACGATGATAAAAGTCAATACCTCTTCGTTTCGGGTAGTTTGCATCGCCCGACTCATTCATCGCAGTTTTGATGGATTCGCTTGTGACGGCATTATGTGCTGCATAATCTTCAACACTTACATTCGACTTAAACATTTTGACGTCCGAAACCGACATTCCTTTTCCATCTAGGTTCCATGCACCTTCAACTTGATTGGCGGCAATGGCTCCCCCCCATAAAAATCCTTTTTTAAATGTCATATTGATTACGCTCCTATCTCTTTTAATTCAAATACATTCTTTTGATTATCGGTCTCTCCATAGTCTACATTTTGTAATTCATGATTCGCCGAATTGGTCAAAATACAAACTGTCGTTGGATCAAATCCACTTTCGATTATTTTTTCCAAATCAAATGTCATCAACAAATCACCAGCTTGTACCTCATCGCCTACCTCAACATGAGTTTCGAAAAATTGTCCTTTTAGGTTAACAGTATCGATTCCCACGTGGAACAAGATTTCTACACCATTGGTAGTCTTCATACCGATTGAATGTTTCGTATCAAAGACCATTACAATGCTTCCGTCTACTGGCGCGTAAAGTTCTCCTTTTTGAGGAATAAAACCAACACCATCCCCCATTATTTTCTTCGAGAAGATAGCATCTTGTACTTCATTCAATGGGACAGATTTACCAATGATTGGGCTTTTAAACTCTTTTATTTGAAGGTCAGCAGGAAGATTTACTTCCTCCTCGATAGCTAATTCTTTAAATAAGATAGCAACGGAGATAAACGAAGCGGTGAACGAGATAATCAATCCAGCAATTGCATAAATGATGTTCTTCGGAAGTTCTTCCGAGATGAACATAGATAGGCTTGCTAAACCTGGACCGACCGCTACATATGCCTCAACTCCCATTATCCCTAGGAAAGATCCTCCCACGAAGCTACCAATCATGACTCCGTATAATACGCGTTTGTTTTGAATCGTAATACCATATAATGCAGGTTCAGTAATACCAAACAAGGCAGATATTCCAGCTGAAATAGCTGTTGATTTAGTACGCTTCTCTTTCGATCGTAACGCGACAGCAAAACACGCGCCCGCCTCAGAAAGGTTGTGTGCAAGAGAGGCCGCATTGTAGATTAACTCTTTTCCAGTTTGTCCGAGTGAAGAAACAACGTAAGGAATCATCGCTTTATGCATACCTGTTACGACCATGAATGGTAAGACGGCTGCAAGTAAAGCGACAGCAACCCAACCAAACTTACTGAAAATAAACAAAATGACAGTTACGAACCATTGACCCAACGTGAATCCTAAAGGTCCTAAGATTAGCAACGTAAGTGGAACAACAATCGTGAGTGACATAAGTGGTACAAAGAAACTACGAATCATCTTTGGACTGATCTTGTTAAAAAATGTTTCGATTTGTGAGAATGCCAACACACATAAGATTGCTGGGAAAACCTGATAAGCATAAGAAATCGGTTTAATCGGGAACGAAAATAAACTAGCACCATCAGCAATCAAGGTAGACATATTAGGTAGTAGTAATGCTCCGACTGCAGCAACTGCAACTAACGGATTTGCATTAAGCTTGATAGCTGCGGTATAAGCAACCAAAAGCGGTAAGAAATATAAGGGTGCATCGCCAATCAGGTACAAAATTTGATACGTTTGTGTTGATTTATCTAAAACACCGATTAGGTTCAGCAACAGTAAAAGTGATTTTAAAATTCCTCCTCCGGCGATGGCTGGAATTAACGGTTGGAACACGCCGATAATGAATTCTAATATGACATTTCCTAATTTCTTCTTTTGTTTTGGATTTTTTTCTGTGTTATCCCGCTTCAAGCTCCCTTTGAGTTGCTTTTTAATTGCGTGATACACTTCTGATACGTCATTTCCAATAATGATTTGGTATTGTACCTTGTCAGCTACTCCTATTACACCTTCTAGTCGCTCAATCTCTTTTCTTTTAGCTTTAGAGTTATCTACCAATGTAAATCTTAAGCGAGTCGAACAATGCTCTAGTTGTTCAACATTTTCTTTTCCACCAATCTGTTTAATGATGTCAGAAGCAAGTTTTTGATAATCCATCATGAGCCTCCATTCTCGCCAGACAATAAATAGGACAACAAAAAAAGGACCCAAAGAGAGCAATGAAACATTACTCTCCTTAGATCCTGCCTGCATGACCAGTCACATGTCTAACGTTCTATTAGATTTGTTTATAATATATACTACGCAAATGAAAGCGTCAACAATATTTATTAAAATGTTCAACTCCTCACTATATTATTTTCTTAATGTTTATTGATGCTTATGAAAAATAACTATATTTTGCTCAATACTTATTTTTTAACTATTTTTTAAAGAGACCGTG
Source organism: Exiguobacterium sp. s22 (assembly GCF_018617455.1). Taxonomy (GTDB): domain Bacteria; phylum Bacillota; class Bacilli; order Exiguobacteriales; family Exiguobacteriaceae; genus Exiguobacterium. The sequence goes on along the minus strand of NZ_JACSKD010000010.1, from coordinate 56,754 downwards.
TATTGAGAGGAAAAAGATGTAGACTTTTTGAAACAATCAGTTATGTACTTGAAGCGTGTTCGTATTGAAGAAGACCGTCATCTGTTTCAATCGTTCCCCTTCTCTCACTTCACAAAGGATATCCATGCTCACCAACTCGAATGCCTCAGGATCGATGTCCATACGTTCAGGAAGTCTTTTGAGCAATACTTCTTTCATCTCTTCAATCGTTTGTTGGTCCAATGTGTGACTCATTTGAATCATCCTCTCCTGTTGATAGCTCAACGATACCTTGAATCTGACCACTCGACATCTCGGTTTATTTCACGTAAGTCCAGGCGTTGTTTCAAACAAGCCCTAGGGCTTGTTTCGAAAAAATGTTCATTTTCAATAAATAAACCATGTTTCACTTCTGTCATTTCATCAAAAAATATGGAGACAGAATAAAAATTTCACCCTATATCCACTCACGAACCACGCCGTTTTCGTCATGCGAAAACGCCCCTTTCCCGGATCCCGCTCTATAGATCCAGGCGAGAGCAACGCGAGTCGTCCTTACTCTTATCAGACGGACCAGAGATCGGATGTAGTATTTAGAGAAGTATAGTACGTTCAAGTTTTATTTAAGTACAGCTGTTTAATGGAAAGTAATAATTAGTTGTTCTTTATCTGATTATCGTACACTGGAGATACTTAAAAGTAAGTCATTTTCAACAAAAGTAGGGATTGTTTAAGGTATATCTTGTGAAAATTGTCAAAAGCAATGGAGTATCAAATTATTAATATTTTATGAAGAGAGGGGAAAATATGTCTAACGTTATCGAGAAGGCTGGAATTTTGGCTTTAGAAGCTCTTTGTATAGGGGATTATAAAGGTCGTATAAAGCCAATGTTTTCAGATAATGATAAAGGTGTCGGGTATGACGGAAAAATTGAACTTTACAACAACAAATCACATTCACGCTCTAACTTTTTGGGTCATGTGAATGTGCAGGTGAAAACAATTTCCTATTTACAGTCGAAATTCGAGAAACAAGACAAGAGCCAGACATTTAAATTTAGAAAGCTAGATTCAGAAAGTCTTGATGTGTATCAAAAACAAGGAGGAGTACTATATTTCGTTGTCGTAGTATGCAAACAACAAATAACGAATGCAATTATATATTATAAATATTTATTACCTATAGATATCATTAAGCTTCAGCAAAATTCACAAAAAACATACACAATCGAATTAAAAAAAGTTACCCGTGACTACGACGTTAATCTATTTAATATATGCATTAATTATTTCTTTCATTCAAAAAAACAGTCTCAGGTGTTGGATAAGAAATATTATTTAGATACAAAACCATCAGATAGTAAAATTACCAGCTTATCGATATCTTCACTAAATCAAAAGTTTCCCTCTATGCTAGATACGAAGTTTACAGCAGAAGATGCTTATGTGTACGAAATAGTCGATGGGTTTTATCGCCCTATTCCATTTCTGACGCTGGAGGTCTTGCCTTTAGATACACCGAAATCAGATTTTAATTTCTCTTATAAAAACATTTCTTATACTATGAATAGAGTAGTAAACCACGTCTCAGAAACTAAGATAGAATGGATACTAGATGATTCGATTTCCCTCTATATTTCAGCGTCAGAAAAGCGTGTGGAGTCAATGCGTATAAACTTTGTTGATTTTTTAAACAATAGCTTGAAAGAAAAAGAGAGGGTTATCGCTTACATAAGTAAAGTATCTGACGCACTGAGGGATGAAAAGAGCAGCTTTATATTGAAGGCTCAAAAAATTTTAGACGTTGATCTTGAGTTACATGAAAGATTTGGTATCGATCCTGAGATAAAGTTTGAGCACAATAATAACTCTTTTAATCAACAATTTGATTTAGTGTATCGTATTATGTTCGAGCCAAGCTTGATTATAAAGAAGGATAAATCGCTTCTAAGACAGTTTGTAGAGTTTAAATACGGACAATATACATTGCTGGGTTTTTTTGACTCACAAACAGATTGTGTTTCGAACGTTTTTTCAGAGGAACATACGAAAACAAAATTACTCATTAGTCCTGACGATATAGAGGTATCTGTGGATGGAGGGGTCCAGACATTTTTATATTTATACTTGGCTCTCCAAAATTCCAAAGCGATTGTGCCATATCACAACTTTAAATCGACAGTTGTGATTCAGAGTTTTGAATATCATCATAGAACAATATCGTTAAAGATAAGTAAATATTTGAATGAATTTATTTTGTATTGTCTAAAATGTTACGATCATTCCAAATGTTTAGAATATCTAAAGGTGGCCCTTTATATAGCTACGAAACTGCATGAATTATATCCTCACGATTCCAATTTTTTATTGAATAAGGCTCAATCTGAAGTTAGGATGGGTTCTTTAGCAAACGAAACAGCAGAAAAAATTGTACATTTAAAAGAGATTAGCTCAACTGATGACTTTGTATTGTTAGCTTGTTCAATCATATTAAAAGATACCCATTCGATTCGAGTTTATAAAAATAGAATTGATCCAGAAAAACTGTTGAATTTCTTAGAATTTCCTATTGGAGCTCTGGATACAGAAGCAAATTAGAACTAAATATGAACATTCACGAAAAACCGATTATAGTTAATTAAGACAAGTTAATAAATTTTGTGAGGGAGTTTACAAAATTCAAAGCAATGATTTAAATCTTAGGTTTGAGTAACATATGATGAGAAATCCGTTTGCATAAAATTTAAATAAGTCTATTTTTTAACTGATTGGGCAACTATGGATAAGCACAATTCACATTTACTTTGTCTCACAACTCTAGACGTGCTACGCACTTGCTTTTGATGTTGTCTTTACGCCCCGATTCTCCTCTAAGATACACACCTCCCGCCCAAAATACCTGAAAGAATATTTGTAATGGGTGAACCGGACATACGTGTTAGAATGAAGCAACAAGTAAATATTTAACAGTTTATGATCTGGCGTATTATAGGACCCAGACAGGATGGATGACAGGCACATTTAAAATCAAGGGAGGACATGACATGGCAAAGACAATCGGATTATGGGGCATCCCGCTGCTGTTACTACTCGCCACCGGGTGTGGTGCGACAGAAGAGACGGTTTCGACTACCGAGGACACGACGAGCGGGTCAGAGACCGTGACAGAGACGACTGAAACAGAAGAGACAGAAAATGAAGCGACGGAGAGCGACGTCTATTTCAAAGACGGGGAAGCGAAATTGATTGACCTCAAGATTCAGATCACCGAGACGAAAGTGATCCCACCTGGAGAGCCGGGAAACGAGTATGGCGACAAAGCGGTCCTCGCCATCTGGTATGATACGACGAACCTGACCGGGAAAGATATCGACCCGACAGGTGCCTGGATGATCGTCTTCGAGGCGATCCAAGACAATGACCCGAACGCGGTCAATACCCTCGAGGTCGGCATGCTGCCGGACGAGCAGTTCCTCGACAGTCAGCTCGAGACCATCAAACAGGACGGCACGGTCTCGAACGCCGTCGCCTATGAACTCGACGACTTGGAGACACCGGTCACCTTGGTGGCCACGCAAGGCATCGCCGGCGACAAATTGGGTGAACAGACAATTGAAATCAAATAAGACGATACAACTCAGAACGATACAGAGGACCTGCGTATAGAAGACGACAGGTTCTTTTTTGATGTTTGCATCCCGTATCACCGTTTTCGTCATACGAAAACGAACCTTTTCCCGGATCCCGCTCTCCAGATCCAGGCGAGAGCAACGCGAGTCGCCCGTCTTCTCAAAGAAAAACGTATGTTTTTCGTCCTTGCCCTTACCGGACGGACCAGGGCCGGTCCCCCGGCCCCGCTCCTTTCCATTCAACCCATATAGCCTCGCTGTTTCATGCTGACATACGACTCGTCCGCACCGAGGATGAGATGGTCGAGCACCGGGATGCCGATGAGGTCGCCTGCTTCATGTAACCGTTCGGAGACGAGGATGTCCTCTCGGCTCGGTGTCGGGTCCCCGCTCGGGTGCTGATGACAGACGATGAGGCACGAGGCGTTGTTCAAGATGGCGCATTTGAAGACCTCCCGTGGGTGGACGACGCTCGAGTTGACGCTCCCGACATGTGCCCGGTGGACGCCGATGACCCGGTTCTTCGTGTTGAGCATGATGACGAGGAACACTTCACGGTCATCGTCCCCGATAAAGGATGCCCCGATTTGTCGGGCATTGTCGGGTGATTGGATGACGGCGTGCTCGAGGGCGACCATTTCTTCTCGAATCTCTTGCTTGATACGAATGACCTCGATGATAGCGGATAGTTCCATGATGGTTTGTCCCCTTTCGGATAAGCTGTCCTCAGAACGAACACCGTTGTGCGTCCTGTTGACGGGAACGCAGCGAGCGTTGGGAGACGGTGCAAGGGCGACCGCAGGGAGAGCCTCAAAAAAATGCGTAGAGCGCACATAGGTCCAGGCTTCCGTAGCCAACGAGCGAAAAGCCTCGCTTTGAGCCTAAAGCGAAGGAAGACGGGCCGGAGGGCGCGTCATTTTTTTGACGTCCCTTGCACCGACGACCAGCGAGCTAGAGTACGGAAACAGGACGCACGGATCACCAATCACGAAATAGGCTGTTCAAACGAGATAAATCGGGTATAAAATAAGAACAAACGTTCGTTTTATGGAAAGGAGAAATTGTAATGACGATGTATCGCGACCGAGGTGAGTTGAAATGGATCCCCTTCCTCATGCCCGAGCACAAGGCGCTGCTGACGAAATACTATAAAGAAATTCAAAAAATTGAGATGCCCGATGTCGATGAACAAGTACTCTCGATATATGAAAACGTGTTGAACGATGCAATCTTTAGTGGGGGTATGGTTGAGGTGAAATATGTGGAGGAGCGGGAGATGAAACGATTCAAAGGGTTTGTGCACCGGACGAACTACATGGAGCGGACCGTCGAGCTGGCCAATCAGCGGGACGGGATCATCTATGTGCCATTCGAGGCAATCATTCACGTGGAACAATCGATGGACTAACGCCCTGGCGGTTGTTCGAACTCTGCGTCACGAAGCGCTAGGACTTCATATAATAACATAGCAATGTAAAAGTGTGAGTCGAATTTAATAAACTTATTAAAGGGAATTGTGCAATATGAGACTAATAAATGATGTATAAGAGAATTATTTAAGAGTATATATTGAGGGAGACGACAAGAGATGAAACTTAATCGCTTCAAAGTGGAGAATTTTCGTTCGATTTCAGACAGTGGATGGATAGAAAATGATAATGTGACTTCCTTAGTAGGTGTTAATGAAGCAGGAAAATCGAATTTACTCTTAGCTCTATGGAAAATGAATCCCGCTACTGGTGGGGAAATTAACCCGTTAGAAGATATTCCTCGAAGTAAATACTCTGAATGGCGAAACTTAAAAAGACAAAAAACTTTTATTACGTGTGAATTCGAATTGACAGACCCAGAGATAATTCAAGAATTGATCACGTTGACTGGTTGTAATGAAGAAGATGTCAGAATCACAAAAGTGAGTAGAGATTTTAACGGAATTAGAACTATCGGATTCCCCAACTACAGCAGCGTAGATTTTTTTGATTCAGCTCACATTAAGGAAATGCTTAATTCATATAAATTAGAATTCGATGGACTGGAAGAGAAAGGAAAGAGTGAAGCTGGTCTTAAAGACACAGTATCAGCTGCTTATTCTGAAGCTGAGGGTATATTGCTTAAAACAGAATCTATTGAAGAAGAGGGATTGCAGGATATATATTCAATTTTCGACCTATCAATAAAAGAATTGCAAAAATCTGAAATTCAACCACATCTTAAACGCTTACGAGAAGAGTTTACTAACCTTATAGAAGAAATCAAACGACCTGGCCCTTCCAGTTTCCAAGAAGCTCGAAAACTTATCCTCAAACATATGCCTAAGTTTGTCTATTATTCAAACTATGGAAATCTAGATTCAGAAATTTATCTTCCTCACGTCATCGAAAATATGCAAAGAGATGATCTATCTTCTGCTATGCAAGCAAAAGTTCGAACATTAAAAGTTTTATTCGAATTTGTAAATCTTGATCCTGATGAAATTTTAGAGTTGGGTGCTGAAATTAAATTAGATCAATATCAAAAGGAAAGACCATTAACTGATGAGGAAATTAGTTCAATTGCTGAAAAGAAAGCTGAGCGCGACATTCTATTACAATCTGCTGGATTGAGACTAACAGAAGAATTCAAGCTATGGTGGAAGCAAGGAGATTACAAATTTAGATTTCAAGCTGATGGAAGGCACTTTAAAATTTGGGTATCTGATGAAAAAAGACCTGAAGAAATTTCTTTGGAGGGAAGAAGTACAGGACTACAGTGGTTTTTAAGTTTTTACCTCATTTTTTTAGTAGAAAGTAAAGATACTCATGAAAATGCAATTTTACTTTTAGATGAGGCGGGCGTATCACTTCATCCATTAGCACAAAAAGATTTAGCAAGCTTTTTTGAAAACCTATCTCTACGTAATCAATTGATTTACACAACGCACTCACCATTTCTTGTAGATACAAACAGCGTTGACCGTGTTAAGGTAGTCTATTTAGATGAAGGTGGAAAGACAGTAGCTTCTAACGATTTAAGAGCAGTCGAAGCACAGACTAATAAAAATAATTCAGTTTATGCAGTACATGCAGCCTTAGGGTTAAGTATTTCTGATGTTCTATTACAGGGTTGTAAAATCGTAATTGTGGAAGGTCCTTCTGACCAATACTATTTAAATGCTATAAAAACATATTTAATTAGAAAAGAACTATTCCATCCTAAAGAAGAAATTATTTTTATTCCGTCTGGAGGCGTAAAAGGGATTCGGGCCCTTTCGAGCCTTTTGTCGGGCAAAGATGAAACTTTGCCTGTGGTTTTACTTGATTCAGATAAATCCGGAAAAGGACAAAAGACAAGTCTATTAAAAGATTTATATAAAGACTTTCCTAGTCGCATTGTTGAAATAGACGAAATTGTACAACTCGAACAAGCAGAAGTGGAAGATTTGATTCCAATTGCATTAATTGAAAGACATGTATCTAAGTTATCAAGAGGAATAGATGAAGAGTTTATAGATTTATATGACGAAACTAAAGCACTACTTCCTCAAGTTGAAAGATACTTTATCGAAAATGACATAAGACTTGAAAAAGGTTGGAAAGTCGATCTTGCCCGTAGTATAAAAAGAGATATTTTGAATCCTAAAAAGGCAAGACACATCGATGAGGAAATTGAAGGTTTTTGGACTAAGTTATTCAAAAGTTTGGAATCTTGATTAACGTTTAAGTCCGAATATGAAATAATTCAATGATGTTTTTTTAACGAACGTTAAAAAGACATATTTGTTTACTGGTTCACGTCAAAATGAGAAGGGCTTTGTATAGCCCTTCTCATTTTGTTCAAACTATCCATTAACTCATCTTTTTTTCAATGTTCGTTTTCTAAGTAAGAGAGAAACTTCGTGTCATGCTCGTATCCATTTTTTCATACAATCTTTGCGCTCCCGTGTTGTCTGGTGCCGTCTCCAAGCTGATGCGCTGAGCGTCCGACTCTTTCGCGAAGTCCCGTGCTTGGTACAACAACAACTGTCCGACTTCAAGGCTTCGCATCTCCTATTGCACGAATATGTCATTCAAAATCCACGACTTATTCATCGAGATCGATGAGAACGTGGAATAGAGTTGAATAAACCTTAGATATCCCTGTTCATTTTTTCACAACCAAAATCACAGACTCCTTGTTTTCGAAGCGTACTTTTATTTATGTATGTCTTCGCTCCTTCCATATCTGATTGGTTTTGTAGATGGCTTTTCGCTCATTCATTCGTGCACATGTTGACGAGCTCGGCAACTCGACGCAATCCTCTCTCCAACTCTCCTTTGGAGGCGTAGGAATAAGAGATTCGTAAATGGTTTTGGTCCAATTTGTCGTACACCATACCAGGGTTCAATAAAATCCCATCCTTCAGGGCCAAGTGTAACAGCTTGGTGATCGAGACATCTCCCTTCAGCTCGAGCCAGATATAGAATCCGCCGCTCGGAATATTCCACGTGGCGATGTGGGTGAAATACTTATTCAATAGCTCCACCACGAAATCTCTCCGCTCTTTCAGTCGGATTCGAGTCTGCTCGATGAACGTCTGGTACACCCCACTTCTGATCCACTTCTCTACAAGATGTTGCGAAATCGAACTCGATCCATAATCGGTCTGCATCTTGATGTCAGCCAGTCGATTGATGACCGGCTCCGGACCGAAGACCCACCCGATTCGCAGACCTGGACTCAGTGACTTCGAGACGCTCCCGATATAAATCACATTCCCCTGCGTGTCATTGGCCTTCAGTGGCGCAGGTGGTTCCTCGTCGAACCACAGCTCGCCATACACGTCGTCCTCGATAATCGGCAAGGACGCTTCCTCGCTCACTGTCATCAATTCCATCCGTCTTCTTTCCGACATCAGCGTTCCTGTCGGATTGTGGAACGAAGGGATGCTATAAAGCAACGTTGCATCTTTTTGACGCTTCAAGCGTCCGATTGCTTCCGTCTGCATCCCTTCCCCGTCGAGAGGGACACCGAGCAAGTTCATACCAGCCGATTGAAACACATGGATCGAATTGAGGTATGACGGGACCTCATATAGAACGATGGAACCCCTCTTTAATAGCCCGATCGCAATCAACTGAAGGGCCTGTACGGCGCCCGAGACAATCAAAATCGAGTCAGGGGACACCTCAATCTGTTTGCCTTTCAAATGGTCCCGGATCGCTTCACGTAACATTAGGCTCCCTTTCGGTTCAACGTATCCAAGTTCTAAATGGCTCGCATCTTCCATCGCCATCATCGATTTCATACTCTCAGCAGGCAATAGATCAGGGGACAGTTCACCTGTCCCGAGTCGGATGATTGTCGGGTCTACCTCCGCACGATTGATTTCTTGAATCATCGCCAAATTAGGGGCATGTACCCCCGACTTCACATATCCCTCCCAGTCAGGCGGATTCGATGCCAAGACGTTCCATGTATGATTGGCCACGCGTGTGCCGCTGCCGATTCTCGTCTCGAGCAATCCGTCAGCCATCAACTCTTCAATTGCCGTGACGACCGTACTCCGGTTCACTTCAAATTTTTGAGCCAGCGTCCGTTGCGAAGCGAGTTTGAAACCCGTCGGCCACTCGCCGACGCTTATTTTCCGTCTGATGTATTCTTGGATTTGGTAATGTAACAGCACATTCGAAGACTTCTTAGGCCGCCATGTATGTTCAGGCATCTGTTCACCCCTCTTGATTGATCACGTCGTCAAATTGGTTGGTATCACCACCATCCAATTGGTCGGAAACAGTTCTATTGTCCTCTACTATCATACAGGGGTAAACGTTAGGAGGAAAAATGATGCAACCTTTATTTCACGGTATCTTGTTGGGCTTCGGTCTGATTCTACCTTTAGGTGTCCAAAACATATTCATCTTCAACCAGGGTGCCAATCAGCGGAAACTTTCGCACGCGCTCCCGGCGATCGTTACAGCAGCGATCTGCGACACACTTTTGATTTGCCTGGCCATCACTGGTGTCTCTGTGGTGATTTTTAGTTTCGACTGGTTGAAGACGAGCCTGTTCCTAGTCGGTTTCTTCTTTTTGTCGTATATGGGTGGGTGATGTGGAAGGCAGCTCCAGAGACTGGCTCGACGCAACAACGGAGTCCACTCAGCATCAGACGGCAAATCGCATTTGCGGCCTCGGTCTCGCTGTTGAATCCTCATGCCATCTTGGATACGATCGGCGTGATTGGGACGAGCTCACTATTGTACGTGGATGAGGAGAAATGGCTGTTCGCTGCGGCGGTCATCGCCGTCTCTTGGGTCTGGTTCATGGCACTCGCGATCGTCGGGAGAAAACTGGGTGAGTTCGATCACAACGGGGTATTGTTTAAACGGATCAATCAAGTGTCTGCACTCATCCTCTGGTTCATGGCGGTATACATTTTGTCCCAAGTCTTTTGATCACATATGACAAAATCGTACTTTGCAGGAACATATCGAGTGTCTCTAACTTAAAAGCAAAAATTAATGTCACAGATTCGCTAAACTCTTTTACAAAATAAGAAATGGTGGGAGCGAGAACGGATGGAATTAATCTTTATTCGGCACGGCCAAGGTGAACATACACTCAATCTGTCGGCAAGTTTGAAACTTCAAAATCCCTCTTTGACCGGAACAGAGATTTCTCCAAGTAGTAATCGTTGGCCGAGGATTATGACTAAGGAAAGTTACACTTTAATCGAAGGCCTAAAAAAGAATCCCTCCACTTTTTCGACGCTTTCGAAAAAGTGGAGGGGATTTTTCATTATCTAGACATCAATCTAAATACATGAGGATCTGTTGATCAATTTTATCCATCCCTATTCCTGTGATGTAGGGAGTGGCAATGACTACCGGTGTAGTAAATCGTGTGGGAAGAATGGTAGTGGAAATGACTAACACAGCTTGATATTGTAGCGTACTGGCTTCAGATATCGTACATTGCACAAGCTGAGCTCGGATTTTATTCTCTTTCAATAACGCTTCAACACGTTGAGACACTATGGTCGATGTTGCGATTCCAGCCCCGCATGCAACTAATATAGTGGGAATTGGCACGATGTCACCTTCTGTCTGCTTTATAAAATTTCGTATCTGATTGCATCATTTCTTTTTACAGTCATTTGTTACTCTACAACTTGATTCGCCACCAAGCTCCATAACGCTTCAAAGTCATCTTGATAAGCTTCGCTATCCCAACGATCTGCGAAGTAGGGGTTATGGAAATACACAAATGCCTTGATGACCGCTGGCCCAATTGAATGAATTCCGCAAATACTTTCTACTTTTTCAGCAAGTTTTTTTAAATGATCATTTACGAGGACCTGAGTAGATTCTAAATAATCCGTGTATAAGCGAAACATTTTCTTATCATTTTTATACAGTTCTTTTTTTGTGGTAGCCAATAGCCACAACCAATCGTGTAAATCTTCTTTTGGACTAATTCCCTCACGCCCTTCCCATCTCAGCAGTTCCAGAGAGGTAGTATCTAACCATCTAAGCGCAAGTTGTTGCATCAAATCCTCTTTATTTTTGTAGTGCTTGTATAGAGCCGCATGGGTCACACCGAGCTCTTTCGCAATATCCGACAAAGTCGTTTTATGAAGCCCTTTCCTCTTTATGCTAGCTTCTGTCGCTAAAAATATCTTTTCCCTTGTTAATCCTGCCATACCATTTCCCCTCAATGCATTGTTTTTATTAGTATACTACATTTTTCAGTTACAAAATGTTGACTTTGTAACAAAGGAGGCGTAATCTGTTCTCGAGGTTACAAAATCTGAAATGAGTAACTTACTAATTGTGAAGAGGATGATTATCATGAGTCAAGATAAGAAACGTCAGCGGGTCGTATTAGTGATTGGCGGTACCGGAGGCATTGGCGAGGCAATCGTCACAAAATTGGCGACATCAGGAATGGCTGTGGCTATTCATTACTCAGGGAATCAACAGAAAGCATTAAACTTGGAAGGTAGTCTACATCAACAAGGGCTGGAGATGATGACCGTCACTGGGGATATTTCTGATGAAAAAGAAGTTCAGGCTATCTTTTCAGAAATAGAAAATACATGGGGTGGTGTGGATGTCTTAGTCAACACTGCAGGGATCATGAAGCTTAGCAAGATTGAGGACTTGGATTTGGAAGACTTTGATAAGATGTTCCGCGTTAATACACGTGGCCACTTCTTACTCGCAAAATATGCGGCCAAACATTTGCGATCAGGTGGCGCTTTCATCGCCCTCTCGACAACCGTTACCCGCACTCAGTTTCCGATGTACGGTGCGTATGTCGCTAGTAAGGCAGCTGTAGAATCACTCACTCTCACACTTGCCCGTGAACTACGAGGTAAAGACATCACTGTAAACACGGTATCTCCTGGTCCAACGGCCACTCCATTTTTCTTCGAAGGGAAAACAGAAGAAATGATTTCTAACTTTTCTAAAGCCGCTCCACTCGAACGTTTAGGAACACCAGAAGATATCGCAGACATCGTCCATTACCTGGCTTCCGGTGCACGTTGGATTAATGGCCAAACTATTTTCGCGAACGGCGGGCTTGCATAAGCAATGGGAGGAACTGATATGAGAAACGAGGATAAAAAAGTTATTGTGATCACTGGGGCTTCAAGTGGGTTTGGCGCGTTGACTGCTCGCGCACTTTCACAGGAAGGACATGTTGTTTACGCGGGCATGCGAGAAACCTTAGGTCGCAATGCCCCTAGATTCGAAGAAGCAATAATGTATGCAGAGCGTCATCACGTTGATCTTCATCCGATTGAAATGGACGTGAGTTCGCAACATTCAGTCGACAATGCGATTCAGACCATTCTTTTAAAACATAGAGAAATCAATGTCGTCATTCATAATGCAGGCCATATGGTAGTTGGTCCTACCGAGGCGTTTACTCCTGAACAATTAGCAAATATGTATGATACGAACGTCGTATCCACTCAACGTGTGAACCGCGCGGTATTGCCTCACATGAGAAGTAAAAGAAACGGTCTCCTAATATGGGTATCTAGTTCAAGCGTGAAAGGTGGTACACCACCGTATCTTGCTCCTTATTTCGCAGCTAAAGCAGGAATGGACTCTTTGGCCGTTTCTTATGCAGCTGAACTTATTCGTTTCGGCATCGAAACGTCAATCATCGTCCCCGGATCGTTCACAAGCGGGACCAATCATTTCCTCAATGCAGGGGTCCCTACTGATACACACGTTCAACGTGAATATGAAGAACATTACGCAGGACTGATGGAACAAGTCGGTGAGCGACTCTCTGCCCTAGCTCCTGAAGACGCTGACGTTTCCATGGTGGTCCGAGAAATTGTAAAAGTGGTGGCTTTACCGAAAGGAAGTCGCCCGTTCCGTGTTCATATCGACCCTGTCGATGACGGATCAGAACGGGTCTCCTCGTTTGCGGATGAAGCTCGACAAGATTTTCTAACGCGAATCGGATTGAGCGATTTAATAACGCTTTAATTTTTTTACTATTTATAAAAAAAGAACGTAGTTATGCTACATCTTGTGATTGAATTTTTTACTGCAGTCAATTTATTGACTGCAGTTTTTGTCGATTTTACATGCCTGTATGCTCAATCAATTAATCCACAATATTTGAGCCCATGCCAGATTCCATCGCTATCGTTGGTTTTGGTCACATGCCAAGCTTTTTCTTTTAATGTAGGGACAGCATTCTTCATGGCAATAGGATATTTGACAAGCCCGAACATTTCTATATCATTCATCCCGTCGCCAAATGCATATGTATCCTTGAATGAGATTTTTTCATAGTCAAATAAACGCATTAATCCAGTCGCTTTGGATGTGGTGGCAGGATAGACGTCGCACCCAAGTTTTGAATGACGAACGTATTGGAAGTGGGGAAAGGCTTTCTCATAATAGCGTTCTTCTCCTTCTCGGCAAAAGAGCACCATCAGATGGATCTGTTGCTCCCGATACAGGTATGGGTTCACTGGAGGGTAGACGGTTCCTACCCGCTCGATATAATTTTCAGTGATGACAGTGGAATTTGCCTTTGTCACTGCAATGGAGTGCGGGGTATAAAAAGCAAGTTCATGATTTCGTTCATCAGCTGATTGATGAAGTCTCGAGACGTCAGAAGTCGCCAGCGGATTTTCATAAATCACTTTCCCATCGACCATGACATACTGTCCGTTCATTGCTACACATGAATTGATACCTGTTTCCTCTAAAACAGTCCCAATCTCTGCTATGTTTCGTCCCGTAGCAATAACTGGCTTAATTCCTCTCTTTTGCAACGACCGAATCGCCACGATTGAACTTGCGGATACTTTGTAGTTACTCGTCAATAACGTGCCATCTAAATCAAAACAGACAACCTTTTGCGTGTTCATTTATTTTCCTCCGCTCCTAAAAAATATGGGGAAGTCTTGGATGATCAAGACTTCCCCGTTATTATCAAAATTCGATTACATGGTTATAACAACGTCTTGTATTGACGAACAATGTTCTCAACGGTAAATCCGAATTTCTCAAATAATACATCAGCTGGTGCAGAAGCCCCGAATTGATCCAAGGTCACAGTTGCGCCACAATCACCGACATATTCACGCCACCCCATTGATGAACCGAGCTCGATTGCAAGACGTGAGGTTAAACGACACGGTAACACTTGTTCTTTGTAATCTAGTGATTGTTTCTCAAAACGATCCCAACTTGGCATACTGATGACGTTGACGTAAATCCCTTCTCTCTCAAGTACTTCTTGAGCTTGAATCGCGAGGGATACTTCAGACCCTGTAGCGATCAGTAATCCTTCTGCTTGTTTCGTCGACGTCGAAACCACATATGCCCCGCGAGACACGCCCTCATACACGCGTTCTTCGTTCAATTCCAATGTCGGGACATCTTGGCGAGTCAATACTAAAGCGGTAGGTGTGTCCTTACTATCTAACGCTAATCGCCAAGCAGCTACCGTTTCTTTTGCGTCAGCAGGTCGGATTACAGTTAGTCCAGGGAGACTTCTTAGCGATGCCAATTGTTCGATCGGCTCGTGTGTCGGACCATCTTCCCCTACAGCAATACTATCGTGCGTGAAAACATACGTGACGGGAAGCTGCATTAATGCCGCCAGACGCATTGCTGGTTTTAAATAATCAGAGAAGACAAAGAATGTTGCACCGAACACTTTTAGTCCACCATGAAGCGCTAACCCGTTCATTGCACATCCCATAGCAAATTCTCGTACCCCGAACCAAAGGTTGCGGCCCGTGTAATCCGCTGCAGAAAAGTTTCCTTCTTTAGTGAGCAGCGTTTTATTCGAACTCGCCAAGTCAGCAGAACCCCCTATTAATTGTGGGATGACTGCAGAGGCTGCATTCAAGGCTTGGCCAGATGAAGCGCGTGTAGCAATTGATTGATCCGATGAATAGCTCGGCATGTTTGTTGCCCATTCCATAGGCAACTCTGATTCAAGAGCAGACTGAAATTGGGCAGCCAATTCCGGATGAGCGGTTTTATAACCAAGCAACAGGTTGTTCCACTCTACTTCTTTACGTACACCGTTTTCGACAAACGTACTATAGTGATCTCTTACTTCTTGGGGAACGAAGAACGGCTCCTCATAAGTCCATCCATATGCCGCTTTGGCAAGTGCAGCTTCTTCGGCACCGAGCGGAGCGCCGTGTGAGGCCGACTTACCGCCTTTGTTGGGTGATCCGTATCCAATTGTTGTTTTTACTTCAATCAACGTAGGTCGCGACGCATCTGCCTTCGCTTCACGTAGTGCTTGTTGAATTTCTGAAATGTTATTCCCGTCTTCTACTTGGATGACTTGCCACCCATAAGACGTATAGCGATCTTCCACACTTTCTGAGAATGAAAGATTTAATTCTCCATCTAGTGAGATATCATTTGAATCATATAAAACGATCAGACGGCCCAATTTTAAGTGACCGGCAAGGGAAGCGGCTTCACCAGATACCCCTTCCATTAAGTCTCCGTCACCACAAAGCGAGTACGTGTAATGATCAACAATCGGGAAGCCATCTTTATTGTAGGTCGCTGCCAAATGTCTTTCCGCCATCGCCATCCCGACTGCCATCGCTACACCTTGGCCGAGAGGGCCGGTAGTCGCCTCTACGCCTGCCGTGTGACGATATTCTGGGTGTCCTGGGGTACGACTACCGAATTGACGGAAGTTTTTTAAGTCTTCCATCGTCACATCATAGTTAAACAAGTGAAGAAGGCTATAGAGTAGCATAGAGCCGTGACCAGCAGATAAAACGAAACGATCTCGGTTAAACCAGTTTGAGTTGTGAGGGTTATGGTTCATTTCTGTGCTCCACAGAGCGTATGCCATCGGGGCCGCTCCCATTGTAATACCAGGGTGCCCGGAGTTTGCCTTTTCAATTGCATCGATTGATAACGTTCGAATTGTATTGACCGCTAATTGTACAACCTGCTCTTTTAATAAAGTACTCATTACAAAAACACTCTCCTTTTTCGTTATCGCAAATGGGGGATTGCTAAAACAGGGAATAAATTTAAGAAATTCATTCATTGGAGGCAGTAATATTTTTTCGCTTTGTCGAGAAAAGCTTAAACAGGGCGATACCGACAACAATTGAATTCACAACGAATTGATGTTCTTGATACAAATCACTTAAGTATCTTCCGTGTGGACCCAAAGCATAGTCTACGAACATTTCTACCATATCGCTTCACCTCTTCCTCTCTACACTCCTGGTGTTAAGCCTAAAGATGAGAGGAGAACGACATAGGACCCGTCCTCCACCCTCCCTACTTAGTTAAAAATTGCAAAGAATTTATACACCACATAGTTAATCATGTTACCAGCCTGATCTAAACTTGATACTAAGTTCGTTCCTTCAGGCATTTTAAAGTGGCCATCAATAGCCATCTGAGTTTGAATTTGGGCTAAGTCTGTGGCCATGTACAAGGTCAATGCAATCATGATTGTTCCAACGATGACTGAGTGAACGATGTTCCCACGAGCAGCCCCGACAATAAATGCTACAATGAAGGGAATCGTCGCAAGATCACCAAATGGGAGTACTGCGTTTCCTGGTAAGATGACAGCCAAGGCCACTGTAATCGGCACTAAGATTAAAGCGGTTGAAATGACAGAGGGATGACCGATTGCGACTGCCGCGTCTAAACCGATATAAATGTCTCGATCTCCAAAGCGTTTACTTAAGAAAGCTCGAGCTGACTCTGACACCGGGGTCAAACCTTCCATTAAAATCTTGACCATCCGTGGCATCAATACCATGACCCCTGCCATCGCCATACCCGTTTGGATGACTTGACCGATTGGGTACCCTGCAAGAAGTCCTAAACCGATACCGAGAATCAAGCCCATAAAGATGGATTCCCCGAACACCCCAAAACGTTTTTGGATCGTTTCAGGATCAGCGTTCCAATTTTTCACACCTGGAATTTTTTGAACCAATTTTACGAGTGGGATACCAAGAGGGGCATATGCGACCGTACTCCCCGTGGCGATTGAGATACCAGGGAGGTCAAAATAATCTCGAAGCATCGGTGCCGTCCAGTCAGCAATTTTCAAACAAATGATCTGGAAAATGACTGCTGCCAAAATCCCTTGAAAAATACTGCCTGAAATCGTATAGACCATCGCTCCTGTAAATGTGAAATGCCAGAAGTTCCAAATATCGACGTTCATGGTCTTCGTTGTTTTTGTGATCAACATCAAGATGTTGACCAATAGTGCAACCGGAATAATGAAAGCTGCGATAGGAGAGGCCCAAGCCATAGATGCAGATCCTGGCCACCCTACGTCAATCACGTTTAATTGGATCCCAAAGCGCTCGACCATAGCGTTGGCCGCTGGTCCTAAATTACTTACCAATAAGTCAACGACTAAGAAAATCCCGACAAAAGCGACCCCAATGATTAGACCAGAACGAAATGCTTTACCGACTGACTGGCCGAATGCAACCCCGATTAAGAATATCGCCACCGGTAAGATTACTGTTGGTCCTAAAGCCAAAAAAGACTGTAAGCCTTCCACAACACCGTTCATAAAATATCCCTCTCTTTAACTACTGTGATATGAGTATCAATTGGATTCAACCTCTCCCCGAAGCCGAATCCAGTTCTTTGCACGCTTATTTCTTCAGTTCTTCTAAAATTTCTGCTTTCACTTGATCTAATCCGATACCAGTCAAGAAAGCGCGTGCATTAATTACCGGGAAAGGATACTCTCTCTGAACAATTGTCGTACTTACCAATAGATCTGCCGTATCGACGTATGAACCGACCTCTGTAATTTTGATTTGATGAAGCGTGGCATTGATGCCATTCTCTTTGCACATTTTTTCAACTGCGTCATTTACAATCGTAGAAGTTGCGATGCCTGCACCACACGCAATCAGAATATTTTTTTTCATTTTGAATTTCCCCCTTGTTCTACACCTAATAGTTGATCATGAAGTATTTGTCGAATTGTTGATTTTGAGGTTTCTGTCGCCAGCGCCTCTAGCGTGTTCTCATTTTGAAAAATTTGCATTAGATTTTGAAGAAGCGTTAGTTGCGATTCCTTTTCATCCATAGCGAGCATAAAGACCAACTTAACCGGTGTCTGGGCATTCGCTTCCCCCATAATCCCAAACGGTACCGGATTTTTTAAAATCGCTAGGCTGATTGCTTTCTCGTTTACATGCTCGCTATCGGTGTGCGGAATCGCTACCGAATAAGAGTTGGTAGGTAAACCCGTAGCATATGTTTTTTCTCTTTCTAACACTGCCTCGATGTAGCTTTCTTTGACAATGCCTAATTCGTATAGATGATTTGCCATCTTATCTAGCACGTCTTCAAATCGATCGGCAACGATTTCTTGTAGAATTAACGTTTCATCAAATCGCATTTCTAACTTCCCCTCCAGTTTTATCACATTAAATGACTAAAGAATTACGACAGTTTAAGGACTTCAAATGTCTTTATTGCACCTGACTAACTGTCGTCCTTCTTTACTTCCTGTTTTCATGATAGCATCGGCACCAACCGCTTTGTATGCGTTTTCATTCTCAATAATCGAATCCCATTTGTTCAACGTGGTGATGTCTTAGGAGAACAGATCCTCTGACTCAACCACATACACTTTTTGGTTTTTTATCAAAAATACATTAAGTTTCTGTGTGATGTTTGGGATTCTTTGAGCTAGTTTGTACCCAAGTTCCGTAGCCATTATTCGATCACGAGCAGTGGGACGTTGGCCAAGGCACATCGCCTCGTCAATTTTATTCACTTTGAATTCGATTTGAACAGAGGAGAAATCCATATGTTCGTTCAGATGTGCGCTTGTTCGCTCGTTGTACAAAAGAAATGAATAATTTTTGCTTGAATCCAAGATCTTATGAAGTCTTGTTTCCAGTTGCAGCGCTTCAGCCTCTCTAAAATACGGAGGAATTGCAATACCATCTATAGCTAAAGCGGCTTCTTTTACCATTTGGAATGGTGTACGTTGCGGCAACTCAATTCCAAACACACGTGGGTTCGAGTAAACCAATGAATCGATGGTATCTCTTATCCGCAGAATTGAATCCACAATAGAGTTTAGTGCTGAGTCATATCCTAATGATGATTCACCGTTATCGAAGTCATTGTAAATCGAAACGGGTACGATAAGAAACTTAGTTCCTTCGACTAATGGCACCAACTCTTCTATTGCTCTCAAACTTGAATCATGACCAATGGCGATCACTACATCAAAAGGCAAGAATACCTTATAAACGTTGGGCTCTAATGTTGTAGATGGTGAAACCAAGCGTTTTGACAAGTCACTCGAAACTCGAATGTCTTCTTGTGAAAAGGCGCGACACGTGACATGGTTCACATCTTTGATCTCGATTGCACTTACTTGATGATACGGGATGGTCTTAGATAAAAAAACATGCATCAGTTGATTGACCGGAGACGGGACCCCATCAAAATGAATAATCCCTATTTTCATCAAAATTACTCCTTTAAAATTATTTTAATATAGTAATTTTATCCATAATTAAGACTGAATCATCACTTTGATTTCATTTCCCGCCATGACGGCCTCAAATCCTTCGCGCCATTTTTCGAGAGGGACCACTTTTGTGATCATTTTATCTGTATCGATTTTGTTCCTCTCAAGCAAGTTTAAAGCTGTGTGCCAAGAGCTTGGTTTCTGAGAACGTGTCCCGATGTAAATAATTTCACGTTGTACTACGGCTTCCTGGTCCAGTGGATTTAATTTTTGTGCAAAAATCCCAACTTGAACGAAGGTCCCTTTTTTCTTAACAAGCGGTAGACCTTGATTTAATGCAGGGACGGCACCTGAACATTCAAATACCTTATCGACTCCATAGCCATTCGTTTTTGTCATCACAATTTCCGTCAAATCTTCTTTAAGGATATCTACAACAATGTCTACTCCCATTGACTTAGCCAATTCAAGACGTGGTTGATCTTTCGTGATACCCGCAAGAATGACGAAGGCGCCTTGTGCTTTTGCGACCTGACATTGTAAAAGTCCTATCGGTCCTGGACCAAAGACAAGAACCGTATCTTCCGAATTGATTAGGGTCTTTTCCATTCCGGCGTGTACACAACATGCAAGAGGTTCGGTCAAGGCGGCAGCCTCGTAACTGATGTTGTCTGCTAACACATGAACACTCTCTTCACGAGAAACAACATATTCTGCCATACTTCCATTCACTTGAGTTCCAATACCTTTCCGATTAGAGCAAAGGTTGTAGTCTTTTTCAAGACAATATTCGCATTGACCGCATGTCGTATAAGTCGTTTCGCTAGTGACTCGGTCCCCAACCTTCACTTTATGGACGTCTTCCCCCACTTCCACCACGATACCTGAAAATTCATGCCCTAAAATCACAGGCGTTTTGGAGTTTCGATATTCTCCAGTGAACGTATGAATATCTGTCCCACATATTCCTGTATAAGCCACTTTTATTTTCACTAAATCCTCTTTTACTTCCGGTGTTTGAATCTCTACCAGTTCCATCTGATCATAACCCGCGTTCGTCTTCATTACTGCTTTCATTAATTGCTCACTCCTTCTATATTAATTAACTTCAGATAAATTATTGTTGAAGTGCAGTGATAATTTGTTCATCTACTTCCTCCATATTGACACCCGTAATATAGGAGGTAGCAATGACAGTAAGCGTCTCATATTTGGTTGGTAGCTTTGTTGTCGAAATGACAAGTGAAGCGTTCTTCTGCAATGAAGCGACTTCTGCGATTGTACATTGTACAAGTTGTGCTCGAATTCTTTTTTCTAACAAAAGACGTTCTACTCGTTGTGCCACAATGGTCGATGTAGCAATTCCTGATCCACATGCGACAAGGATAGTTGGAATATGAATTGATGCCACCCCCTGATTTATTAACTGTCATATTCACGAAGGATTAGGTGCATATCGTTCTCGTCACGCGAATGTAGCATTCGGTCCATATCCTTCTTGTGTCCCGCAAGTTTCATTAGCTGTAAAAGTGCATTTAAATGACGATTTTTATCGACTGTTGCAATGACCACAACAAAGTGCACCACGGAACCATCTTCGATCAAAATTCCGTCATTCACTCTTAACATGCTCATTCCGATAAAATTCACACCATCTTCAGGGCGACCGTGCGGAATGGCTACATTCATGTTTAAAAGAATGTGCTGAGATAACATAGGATAGTGGTGTTTCATGACTTCCACGTAATTTTCAGTGATTGCCCCTTTGGATAGAAGCGGTTGAGCAGCCAACTCGATGGCATCATGCCAGCTGGCGATAGAGTCACGGACGATCATGGTCTCAGGAGTAATTACCTCAGATAGTAAATAATCTTCTTTTTGCTTCATTTCAGATGGTAATTGCAAAGAGAAATGGTTTTGGAGCGCATTTTCGAGCAAGGGACGATCATGGATCGATGCGTATTTTTCAACAATCGATAAGATTTGTTCGGTGTTGATCATAGGCGTTACCAGTCCAAAAACATTCTGCATGACCCGTTGCCGTAATTGAACTTTTTCAAAGTCTGATATGAAACTTTGGACAATAAAAAGTTGCTTATCTGTTTGTAAAGGAACTGGGGAAAAGACTAAATCAAATTCAACATCTAGCTTTTCAAATTCACGAGTAGAGAATGCGCGATAGAAATAAAGCTCAGGGAACAAATCTCGAAGCGTTCGCTCCATCAATTGAGAAATAGATATACCGTTCGGACATACTACGACTGCTCTTTTCTTTAATGGAATGGTTTCACCACTACTTATCACATGTCCGCCAATCAAAACGGTAATAAACGTGATTTCGTTCTCAGGAATCTCACATTCCATATACTCCTGCAAAGGTTGTAATGAATCTTTCACAATGAAGTGGACAGCTTTAAAATTCTCGCTCACTCGATTTAGTTTAGAATAGTTGGTCGTTAAGCCATACTTAATGCGATAATACGCTGGTCTCATATGAAGCATGAGTCGTTCTAGCAATGCTTCTTTATCTTTAAATGAGAGGGCAGCTTTTTTCTCGAACAACTGAAGACTTTGTTTCATGGCGTTTCTTAATTGAGGTAATTCGTTTTCAGCTAAAGATTGTGAAGAAAAGACGTTAGAGGTCAATAACTGCAACGTAATAAATAAGCGTTCTTGTTTTGAGATTGAGACCCCATCTTCTAATAGTAGTTCAGCCGCTTCATATTCTTTCGTATCCGATAAAGCCTCGTACTCGATGAAATATGAAGTCTTAATAACATGTCCTGCTTGAATTCGCTTTAATAGAATGGCAATGACATAGGGTAAAAGTTTAATGCGATCATCGATAAATTTAAGTTCGAGTTGAGATTCCACTTTATCAAGCCGAAACTTGCAATGTTGAATCTCTTCCTGTGTAACATCAGCAAAATGTTGAATATGATATTCCCCTTGATACATGTCAAAAAGAGTATTCAACACGTCAATCAATAACCTGCGTTTATCCCATTCTTCTCCTACAAGGTCGTAGCCATAGATTCGTGAATAAACAATTTCCAATTGATAGTCATTTATCTGTTTTTGCGCGACTTTGATATCTCGTAAGGAAGTATTGCGACTAGTCTCCATTGCACTGGAAAAATGTAATAGTGAAAGTTCTTCCTTACTCGTAAGCATCATCAGGAGAATAAGAGAAGCACGCTCATTCTCAGAAGGAATATATTTGGTGGAGATGCTAGAGTCGGGGGTTTCTGCAAACAAACTGATTAACAGAGGAGGAACAATAAATTTCCCGCTGTTCGTCCGCTTGATCGTAGGATAATTGTTCTCTTCAAGCCATTGAATGATTTTAGCGAAACTATAACTGACCTGCCTTCTCGATAATGCGAATTGTTTCTCAACCTCACTGTTAGAAATGTCTGGATTGCTGATTAGTACGTTTAAAATCCGGTTACTCCGTTCATCTAAATACACAGATCATCAACCCTCCTTTCTGTTGTTTTCATTCTAGCAAGCATTGTTGACCCAATGAATACGTTTTCAAACCCAAATAATGCGTTTCTTTTGTGCAACTTGATGACGCGTCGTACAAAATGTATGTTTTCTATTATAATTATTCGAAAGCTACCGAAACTAAGCCCCGACCGAATAAACAGTATGCGTCGTTTTTATTCGGTCGGGGCTAGCTTTTAATGTTTTACCTCGGTCAGGTACCGGGTCATATGGGGAGCATTCTTATGTAATAAGTAATGTCCAACATTCTTCAATCAGACCTCAATCACTTTTATGGCAGATTAAGCACCAATCCCGTCTTTACAATAATGATGTATGCTAGACCCCACTTTTTTGTGGAGGATTTCTTTCACAATAAAAGTAGTGCGCCGCTTAACCTGAGGAAAAATATTCGTCTCTTTAAAAAATCACATTCTTTATTTTAAAAAGGTGTATGCTCTAGTGTCAAAAATTATTTTGATTTTATAGAGGTGTATACATTTCGACGTCGAATGTATACACCTCTGTAAACTTTAGTATGGAACTTGTGTTTGTTTCAAAAGTACGGGAAAATGATAGAAGATTAACGACACATCTATCATTTTTGTATACATAACAACGTAAAGTGGTGATACTGATGCAATCAAACGAAATCAAAGTGACCTCATTCCGTGTCTCGCAAGAGGTTAAAGAACACATCCAACGGCTAACGGAACAACGGCAACTGTCGACAAACCAACTGTTCGAGCAATTGATTACATTGGCTGATCAACAAACACCTGATCCTTTGATCGTGGAAGAGAACGCTGCGCTTGAAGCGTCATTGAATCAAGTCCTCGCTCTCTTTCATGAACGAGCCACAAGACTTGAATTTCAGCAAAAAGAACATGAGCGGGTCAACACTCGCTATAAAAATACCGTTCAAGACCTTGAACAAAGTGTGATTCTAGAAGCTGAACGACTCCAGGAAGAATATGAACAAAAAGTAGTGTCACATGAAAGTGAACTCACTCAATTAAAAGATCAAATCAACCAACTGATCACGGAGAAAAAAATCGCCGAAGAAACGTTAGAAACAGAGCGAGACTCATTTAAAGAAGAGTTGAAAGATCAGAAGAGAACAGTTTTTCATCTAGAGGGTGAACTGAAGACACTCGAGCAAGAGCGCAGCCAGCTCAACCGTCAAAACCAGAACCTGATGGACTCGCTTGACGAGTTAAAGGCACGGACGAGACGAAGCGACCAACTCGAAGAGGAGAATCAAAAACTTCACTTGGAAGTGCAGCTTCTCCGTCGTGAAAAAGAAACGTTCGAGAACCGCCTACAGGAACAGGTTGAGCTCGCAGTTCTTCGAGAGCGAAACAAGCAATCTGAGAGTGACTAACAAAAAAGTATTCAAGAAAAAGACGGGAGAAATAAATATGGCTGAGAAAACAAATTTAACTTTAGAATCTTTTGGTGAGAATGGTGTGACTTTAAAGGTGGCAGTTGAAGGTGAAAGTAATATGCCTTTTTGGAACCATGATTTGAAGTTAGATGCTGTTATAGCTTTGTTGGAAAACGTAGATATGAAGGACTTTTGTGAAGATAACAAGTATGAAGAATTTAATCAGTACATGAATGAAATTCAAGAACTTCTGGATGCCGTAAAAGGGCTTTAAAATTTATGAAATACGTTAATTTAACAGTCGCAATTTAAATCGTTGAAACAATGCTTTTAGAGCGTATTTGCTGAACAATGGCATTTGATTCCACCAAATATGCTTAGGATGCCGGAAAATAATTAGCACTCATTTTTAAAAAAGATGATGACCTGAAAGTCTTTTAATTTTCAAAAAAACCTGTATAGAATCTGAGTCCGTAACAATTGCAAAAAGCATTACTAAATTCCTACGAGAGACATTATTTGGAATTCCAGCTTTCCCACCGCGAAAAAGAGGCGTTCGAGAACTGGTTACAGGAACAGATCGAGCTCGCAGTCCTACATGAGCGAAACAAGCTATCGGATAGTGACTAATATGAAAAGAGTACCCAAAACACGTCATACTTCGACGCAGATTGGGTACTTTTCTGTCTTGATGATGAAACGTCATATGTTTATGTATCATCCATGTGTTGATCAAGCACAGTTAAATCACGGGGACGAATCGTCTTAAAAAACTTTCGAACCTCGCTCCTCTTCACGACCTCATATCGCTTCAAATGTATTCAAAAGTCTAGGAGGGTATGCTGACGAATGAGTATTTCCTGTTCCTCTTGGTTTACGATGTACAGTTCAGCGTCTTTGATGACTTCTAGAATGTCCGCGTTATCGCTACATATCAATCCGGCGCTGCTCAACCTCGCGGCAGCAAGGCTATGAATCTTACCCAAATCGTTCGTATGTTTGAGTGGCCGACCTTCTCTGATTTTCTTTTCATCCAGTTGTTGGAACGCAAGACGAACTTCTGTCAGATAAACGAGATAAAGGTCATAGAGTTCATCCGTCGCAATCGACGCTTCCGATTCAGGATCGAACAGCACCCACTTCCCGTCGTTGATGAACACGTCGACCCGGTCTCTTACCGAAGATATCTTCAGTTCATTCAATACCTCTACATGGATAAGGACTTGTCCATACAGGCTGTTGATCCAAGCGAAGACATCGGCTTGTCGAAAACTTGCCGCATGAATGATAATGTTTGCGTCGATGAACACCGGCTTCTTAATCATGGGTGGTGTCCTTTTGTAGACGACTGATTTCATCTTCTTGTAGCGTTTTAGCCAGATCTGGTCGATAGACGGAGAGTTTGTTGGCAGCGTTCAACCGTGTCAATCGTTCTTCTTCCACTGCCTTGACGACCACTTGTTCATAGGCTACAAATGACTCGAAGCGTTGGGCTTGATCCAATGGGCTCGGGGCAATCCCGAGACGGTTCCGTTCCTCTCGCCAATCGGCTTCCTGTTCACTCAAGTCAGAGAATCGATAATTGAGTTCTCGGAGTCGTCGGACGACCGAGACGTATGGGACTTGGGCCATATCTGCCAAATAGATGATGGCGGACTTCGTATCATAGCTGTCCTTCAGTTTCTCCCACACTTCTTTGGTCGTACCCTTCGGCAACATGATCGCAGCTGCGAAACGGTCAGCCGCCCGCTCATGATCGAATCCATCGACTTGCCATTCGCTCGCTTCAGACAAGTGCCATAGTTCATGGGCCGCGGTAAAGTAACGCATGCGTAGCGGTTGGTAGGAGTTCAATGCGATGAACTCTTCTCCAGACATATGCTTGATGGCGACACCGTAATACAAGTCGTCCTCTACATATTGAAAGATGAGGTTCGCGCGTTTGGCCAATACCTGTTCGATATAAGCGCCAATAAAGACGTGACTATCCATGACTTGCTCTAAAAAGTCGGCTGCAAACGCTTCTGCCGCGTCTTCCACAAATTTTGTAGTTGGCCTCATCATAAATCACCCTTGAGACCGACGTAATCCTCTATCGCAAATTTTAGACGTTCAAGCTCCATTTTGGACCGCCGATTTGTGAATGTCCCGCGCAACTCGACTGTCATGCGCTCTTCTCTCATTGAAGCATCAGTTGTCAATTCGTTTACCGATACACCTAATGCCTTAGCGATCGCAACGATACGTTGTGGTTGGATGACACGGCTCTCATTCAACATATGACCGACCAATGCCTTACTGACCCCAATTTCTTGGGCCAACCATTGTTGCGACTTTTGATTACCCTGTAACCGTGTTTTTATATTGTTCACGATGATTGTATTTGAGTTCATGATGACACCTTCCTTCTAATACGATTATACTCCTCTTTGTATAAGTCTACAAATTAATCAAATAAAATTGTAGTCAAATTCGATATTATGTATCCGTAGGAGTCTAATATTTATTCGATATAAAAAGACACCATTCTTTTTTTAGTAAGTAGTGGTGTCATGTATAGGAAACTTATTCGATTGTTTTACCTGTAATTTATAATTCAACCGATTTTCCTATCAGGGAAAGTCTCTTGATCGATATATATGATAAAAATCAAACAAGCAAGATGAAGCGATAAAATTACCAACGAATCTAATAATTCATCAATTTTATTTGTAGAGGCTACATACAAAGATATGATCCCACCTCCGCCTATGAAAATGATTAATAACACTTTCCTCCAGTTTTTCATACGAGGTTTTTTAAACAGGGAGCGCAAGATGATCCCTATTAAACTAAACAAGAGAAGAGCAATCAACAGTATTGAAACGACCGCAATGAAGTCGAGCATTTGTATATTACCTAACCAAACCATCATGCATAGACTCATGAAGCTCATAAGTAACATCCATAGTAAAAAGGCAAAAAATGCAGGACGCACAAAGCTGAGAGTCAGCCGATATAGGTCTTCTAGATCTCTTAGAAAACCTCCTGGAACAGTACTACTACCTTTTAGATTATGTAGGCGTCTGATTTCTATGTTTATAACAGACATTACGTCTTGATAGTTAATACTTTTCTCATTAATCCAATAGAATGACTTTGTGGCAATCTGACTGTCCCCGACTTGACTCAGTTTATATAACGCGTCATTTAATTCTTCTCTATCCATAGTGTCCTTGTTAAGACTTCGATGTACAGAAAATAAAGCATCCAATTGATCATTGTATGCAGTCAAGTTTCGTTCTTCTTTCATATCGAAGTATTTTTTCAATGTTGAAAAAAGGTAGAAAAAGATAATCATCATTACAACGAAAGTAAATAACTCCAAATAAGGGAGTTTGTAATCTTTTCCTAACTCTTTAAGAAATATAGAAATTAAATTATTTAACATTTATTCTTGGTAACCCTTTAGATACTGGTCCAAGGCCCGTTTAATGATTTCATCTTCAGAGACATGCTCTTTCTTAGCGGCTTGAGTCAACCCGACATATAAAGGATCCATTAAATCAGCAAAGCGAATTTGGACTTTTGTAGACTTAGCTCTTGTAGACTCTACTTCGATTACACGCTGCTCTTGACGATCGATCAACATTCGTTTTACTTCACGTAGCTCTTCACGTGTCATCTCGTACACGGTCTTATCTCCTGAAGCAGTGTAGTATTTTTTATTCTCGAGCAGCGCGAGCTTCGGATCTTCTGGCCACGACAACAATTCAGCAAGCTTTGTCGCACTGAAATCATGCTCGAGCGTCTTTTCTAAGATGTTCGGGCCAAACGTGTTCCAAAAGGAGACGAAGCGACTGACTTGAGGGTGTGACATTCCAATCTTATTTAAAAAGTCTTTCCACGTTCCTTGTTCTTTTTGGAACTCTTTTTTTGTGTCCGGATCTCGGAATAGGCTGTTCGCATGAGCGAGTATACGACATTTTTCGAC
Source organism: Exiguobacterium sp. s22 (assembly GCF_018617455.1). Taxonomy (GTDB): domain Bacteria; phylum Bacillota; class Bacilli; order Exiguobacteriales; family Exiguobacteriaceae; genus Exiguobacterium. The sequence continues at coordinate 28,331 of NZ_JACSKD010000010.1, read as the reverse complement.
AAAACTGGTCGCTTGAATCGCATCGATATGATTGTAATACTGAACAATTCCATCCATGTCCTCGGGAAGCCGTTTTGTGATAATACGCGACAATCCCGTCGCTGGGAGGGCCTGATAAGGGTTCGACACGGTCGTCGTCGCAGAGAACTCTTTCACGGCTTCGACTTGTTCCGTACGGCTATCCGTCACTTGTTGATTCTGATTCACTGGAAGGTTGGCACTGAATGTCGAAATCTTGGGTGTATGTTTCTTTCGGTTGCGTGTCATAACGAAAGGACCTCCTGAGCAAGTTGTAGATAGGCGTCGGTTGCTGGACTCTTGTGATCAATGACGGGACGAGACTCCCGTTGTAGTGTCTGAACCTTCACAGCATAAGGAATCGTCGTCAAAACAGGAATACCGACCTCTTTGCCGAGTTCTTCAAGTTCTTCGACTGTCGTGACATCCCCTTTCGAGCGGGAACTCACCATCGTCGGGATGAAGGCAGCGATATGGATGTCTTCCCGGAATCGTTTCATCTCTTCCAATTCTTCTGGTGCCGAATAGACGGCATCCATTGAGAATTTCTGCATCTGTACAGGCATCACAATCCGGTCCTGGGCGACAAGTGCGCAGCGAGCATACGGGTTAAGCGCTGAAGTCGATCCGGGGCAATCGATGAGACAGATATCAAACAATTCGTCGATCTTGGCAAGTTCTTCGCTGAGGCGATACTCGTACCCAATCTGGCTCGTCAGGTCACTCGGTGAGGCTGAGCGTCTCGTCGGAACAAGATAGACCGTTCCAGTCTCATACTCGCATGTCACGATGACCTGTTCGATCGGTGTATAGAATGGATCATTCTCTTCAAGCAGGCAATCGAGTAACACCTTGCCTTCATAGTCGTTTGTCAGACCGAGCCCATTCGTCGAAGAGGCCTGGTCGTCCGCGTCGATGACAAGGACACGTAATCCGTCACGTGCATAGGCATGAGCTAAATTGATGGTGGTCGTCGACTTCCCGACGCCGCCCTTTCGATTGTACAATGCGATTTTCTTCATGATTCGTCTCCTCGCTTCTCGTCTGTGACGTCGATGATGTTGTCGTTCACGGTCCGCTCGATAATTTCCGTCAACAGCTCACTTACACTCCGGTTTTGCGCATGCGCATACTGTTGGAACTGATCGGACAGATCCGACGGGATTCGTGCTGAAAGAACCGCAGATGGTTTCTTCGTTTTTTGAAAAGGGCTGACTTTGACCTTCGATACAGGCTCACGTGTTTTACGGGCCTCGCGGATTTGTTTGACCGTCAATTCGTCGACACCCCGAGACTCGCCGTCGATATAGAGTCCCTGTTCGACGACTTCCTCGACATTGTCGAGATACATCAGTTCAAACAGCTTGGAAGCCGGTAAGCTCGCAAGGGATGCTTCGAGTGGATGTAACGTCTCATAGGCTTTGATATACCGGGATGCGAGAGAACTCGACATCGAAACGGCTTCGAGGAAACCGATCCATTCTTTTTTGTCATGCATCTCAGAACGGGCGATGACGAGCCGCTTCCCGATCTCGAATACAGAAATCGTTTGAACTTTTGAGAGCTCGTTGATCTCATGGACGAGGTCTTCGACTTCTTTCGACACCGGAAGTTTTTGAACGAGTGTACTGATATTTGTCAAACCGCTCTGATATGGATGCTGCTCACTAGGTTTGATTTTATGAATGTTTCGGTTCCGTGCCTTCATGACGTCTCACCTGCCTGTTGAACGACTTGTTTAGCCAATAGTCTAAACGGTTCAGCGAGTCCCTTCGATTCCTTGGAGCGGTACTGGATGACACTCTTGCCACTATCGGCAGCTTTCTCGATAAAGGTAGACCGTTTGATCATCGGAAGGATTTCTAGTGCCTCTTCCTTCGCGATAACTTCCATTGCTTCATAGTACTCTTTATCTGCCTTTAACGAAGCATCCATGGCGACAGGAAGAATTCCCGTGATGACGAGGTCCGGATTATAGAACTTCTTCACTTTTTGTACGGTCCGTACCGTACTCGCAAGTTGATCGAACACGAGCTTCTTCGGCATGAACGGGATGACCGTCATATTGGACGTCGAAAGCACGACTTTCGAAAGTTCATTGATCGATGGGACCGAGTCTAGGATGATCCAATCAAACTCATCCTCGAGCGGCGCAATCATATCTTTTAATAGAAAGAGTTTGTCTTGCTCGGAGATCAAATTGATCAACCTCGCATTTCGTTCATTCGAGGGGAGAAGACTCACGTGATACGTTTCATCATCAAACAGGACTTCTCGGATATCAAGATTCCGTGTATGTACATCAAACATCGTCATATACTTGATCGTGTCGGATTCTTTTAACATCAACTTACTGAGCGAGCCTTGGGGATCCAAATCAATGATAAGGACTCGTTGTCCCAGCTCACCCAATGCGTAAGCCATATTCAAAGAACAGGTCGTCTTGCCTGATCCACCTTTGGATATGTAAAACGTGAGTATGTTCATCTTCTCTCCCCTTTCTCTTTCATATCATGTCACATTCATTCTTTGCATTCAACACAAAAACAGCAAAGACACTAATAAATCCAATATATAAATGTATACAATATTAATTTGGATTTGTATACGATTTTCGAATCTAAATATTCTTTGTAAACGTTTCGACGTCGAATTGTATACAGAGACATTTTTGACCTAGGTATTTATACAAAGTTCCTGTTGTGAACGTCATTCCATATTTGTAGATCACTTCTATAGAAGAAATACGTGGCTCATCTGGACGTGATTTAAATAGAAGAAGAGATAAAACCATATTCTTCTGAGTTAAAAAAAATATAAATAGATTAGAGAGAGTTAAATAAAGATTAATAGAATTAGAAAAAGTAGAGGGTCTCTCAAGCCAGTCGTACCAATCCTTCTGACGATTTAAGTAAAGAGAGATATTTCAAAAGGGCCATCGTTTCGTTCATAAAGGTTCATTTTTTTTCAACTCTAATTTGAGAATTAAAAAACAAGAGAGGATTTAATTCAGCAAATCCTTGATTACTTAACTGTTTGGTTTGATTTTTTTCCTAAAAGTGAAAAATGCAGATTCAGTATGCAATGATGACTTAGAACGAATGGGAAACAATACAAACAGAAGGGAGTACCTGAAAGAATGGGTCGTTTTCATATATATTTTCAAAAATGAACATGACAAATAGACCATCATGCGATAGCCGATTTTGCCTGGTTCTCTTTTAGTCGCTGATGGAGATAGAAAATCGGCTCCTCAAAGAACAGCTTATGGGTGCTCGAGTGGACCAAGTCCTCACGATGGTGTAGGAATGCCTGTTTTAACTCTTCGACGACCCGTTTGAATGTCTCGGCCCCGAATGTATCGCTCATCGAGAAGAGTGAGTCACGGTTGACCTTGAGAGCGTCAAAGTCGAAGAACTCCCCTACTCGCTTGCGCATTTCGAACCAAACGAGCTGAACTTCAGTGCGGTCTTTCTCTTTGATCTGCTTACTGTCTTGCGCAGCCGATAGCTGGACTTCAAGTAAGAGCGGTCGTGTCACGTCTTGGACTCGTTTCTTGAGCGAGATGTTCTGTTTGACCATATTTAAGAAACGCTTACTGTCTTCAACAAGCGACACTTGAAGGAATTTGAGACCAGACATCATCTTTTGGATGGCGAGCTTATGGCCACAGTATTTAGGAAGGAACCCTTTGATCTCATCGTAGGTCAGGATGGCCTGTTCATTTGACTGGACATGAACATCTTTTTCGACCTGGACGATTGTCCGTAGCGCGAGTCGCAACGTGTTCACATTATCAAGTGCGATCAATTCGGACAAGAGACCGTGCCATACAGACGTATACCCGGTCTTCGAAACGACCGTAGCACCGTCTACAAACAAATCACGATAGTTTTCAAGGTAATCCGTCAATTGGATTGAGATCACTCCTGGAAAGTGACGGACGACCGTCATGAGACCATTCTGTTCGAAGGTCTTCAAGTTGTTATGTAGGGAGCGGACCGACGTGCAGGCAAAATCCGCGACCATGTGGTCTTCGATGAATTCAATCTTCCCTTGATCGTCAGCATAGGCGAGAATGGAGAGGATATGACGGATCCGAGACTTGGTCCATTTGAAGGCCGTGAAACAGGCCGGGATGTTATAATGATGCTGCTCATAACGATAGTGATCTGGGCGTTTCGTCCAGCGTGTCAATCCGCTCATCGCGACTAATAGCTTGTTTGCGACCAAAATATGTCGATTCGTCTCCATCATCTCTCCTACACCTCCCCTATCCTAAAATATGCTAGTTTCAGTATCCAGCTCTTTCAAGATAGTGTCAAAGTGCGTTTTCAGTACGGTCATTTGTTACCAAAATGAAAAATGCGTTGATATAAAGCCATTTTGAACCGACAAAAATATGCGTTTTCAGTACGGTCATTTGTTACCAAAACTGATTCATCCGCTCTATAGCGCCATTGCTGTAGAGAATAGAGTAGATTTTTTCAGATGAAAAGGAGAAAACTGTAGTTTCGGTACGGTGTTTTGTTACCAAAAAAGCAAAAGTGTAAGTTTGGTACGGTCGTTTGTTACCAAAAGAGAAGTAAATGTAGTTTCAGTACGGTCATCTGTTACCAAAAAATCAAAAAGAGTCTTAAAAATTTATTTTCTAAATAGCGATGATTCGATAAAAATGTAGTTTCGGTACGGTGTTTCGTGACCAAAATAAGAAAATGCACTTTCAGTACGGTCATCTGTTACCAAAAAACAAAAAGTGCAAGTTTGGTACGGTCATCTGTTACAAAAATCGTTTAAATCTGATATAAAGAAAAGCCATATTCACCAAGAAGGGCGATTTGATTGAATATCTATCGGACTTTAAGATGAAAATTTAGGGAAGTTACATTCAAACCAGCGCCATTTTTAAGAAGAATGAAAGGAAAGTGTAAGTTTGGTAGGGTACAAGAGAATATGTAATTCAGGATGTCCGACGATACTCGACATCATTGGACGTGTTGGTTCCAATTTCACTGTTAAATTCGAATCGTCGTGATTCATGTGAAACAATGAAGTAGATGAATTAAAAAAGAACCCAGATAGACTGGGTTCTGCGCGATAACAGTTATAACAGTAACGTGTCCGCATGACCTGGCAATTCCCAAGACTCCAACGGATAGAAGGTAAAGAAGTAATAATCGCCGGAACGGTGCCAATCCTTCAGGATGAAATCATGTTCCTTGATCCGATCCAGATTCAACTCAAGCTCTTTCAGGTTGTCGGCCTTTCGGACCTTGTTGAATCGTATCGAATAGGTGAACTGACGCCAATGCCTTCGCACCGGTTGTTGCTCCCCTGTCTGGATAGAGCTCATCCGCTCTTTTTGTAGGACGAAGGCCAGATGATAGGCGAAGCTTCCTTTCAACTGTTCGATTTGTTCCCCGTAGATGCTGACGATCTGTTGTTTCAACAGGTCGTCGTAGATTTCCTCACTGACCGTGACGATGACCTGGCTCTCGGCTAATGTCGTCGCATTTTTGATTGTCACAGAGGAGAACAAGCCGCGAATGAAAAAGTCCCCGTCCTCGCTGTGTCCTGCGACGCGATAGTATCCGAGCTTCATGAGACGTTGCGTCGTCAAATCATAGCTCTTCCCACTGTCATTCGCGTATAGTTTTTTGACGAGTTGTGAGAGTGGAAAGATGATCTTACGACTTGTTTGGAAGCTCATATCCCGATACGAGAGAATCTCGGTGAACGCCTCAAAGTCTTTGGAATCAAGATCTGGTACTTTTCCATTTAGTTCTTGAATAAATTCTTTACTGACGAGTACTGAAAGATGGTCTGGAATCCCCTTTTTATATTTAGGAATGACCGTGTCATAGTTTTGCAGCTCCAGATTTAGTTGAGAAGCTTCATTCAACTTTTCGTCCAGAAGATCGGTCTGGTTTTTGATGCGGTCTGACATACCGAAGAATGGAATGTCGACGGCCAGTGTAGGAGAATGGTGGGCAGTCGGCTGATTAAGGTCGACTTCTTTCGCTACCTCCCATAAAATCATCAGGACGTCTGTCTTCAGTGACGTTTTCATTTGGTTGATGGTTTTTTGTGACCAATAAGGATAGGTATGAATCAAGAGATTCGGGTTCTCTGCCCACTCTTCGAGTTCACGAACGCAGTCTTCCATATAGGCATCAATTGTTTTCACGTGAAACTCTTTTTCAAATGCTTTCGGACCGACGAGTCGATAATACGTAGAAATCATTTGGTATCGGGCACGCAGTTCTTTCTTCGGACCGCGATGCTCTTGAAAGTTTCGAATCGCAGCCTTTACCCATCGGCGTTTCAACTTATTGAACGAATGGTAACGCACCTTTTTATATGATGCCTCAAGATTTTCAAACTGATAATACTCTTGATAGAGTGCCGTAACGAATTCATGTATATCAAAGATAGAAACACTATGGAGGATTTCCTCCATGCGATGTTTTTGAATAGCAGTGACCGCTTGAGAAATAATGAGTTGCTGAATGCGGCCATTGGAGGTTGATTGAGTCTCCATATTGATCACCTCTTCTAAGGATAAATATAGCACAAATCAAGGCGTATTTTTTTACTCAATTCAAATTATTTCAAATACCGTAAGTTTATATAAAGTGTGCGCCGGCGCACACTTTTAGAATATAAGAATTGTAGGTAAGGCGATTTTTTATTCTTTCACTATGATAATTCAAAAAACTTGATTGTTTTTAAATCAAAAGTGGATTTAGCATGTGTTTGAGACGTACCAATGTTTAGCCTCTTTTTTAAAGGGTGTTCAAATTTATTTGTTCATGAAAACGTAAAGAACCTCATAAAAGTGTGCGCCGGCGCACACTTTTATATCTGCCACCAATATCGTTAAAAATATGAGTATATTATTAAAGAACTAGGTATACTTATATGAGGATACATTCAGTTGATTTGAAATATTTAATCCATAATGATAAATATTCGATGAAACTTCACTTTAATATATATTATTTTTTACTTTATCCAAGCAAGACAAACAATAACTTTAGCCACTTGCTAATTATCTAGCAATTATTCAACTTAAATTCTAGAAATCGGATTGTATGTAAGAATTTGATTCTATGAATAACATTTTTGAACAACAATAATATTTTTAAAGGAGTATTAAAATGGATTTAGAGTATAAAGAACTAATTGAGTCATTAAGTTCTCCTTTTTACGCAACTTTAGTTGAAACTTGGCTAAAACCAAAAGTAGAAAAAAATTGATAAACAGTGGGCATTATCAAGATATAGACGAAATGACAAAGTATTTGAAGAATATTTAAGTCGTTCATATTATAAGCATATGTTTATTAAAACTATTGTTTTTAATAATAACCCAAAAAATTTAGGGGAAATTTATATTCCTTTAACACTTGAAAATAAGGAATGCAAGATTCAAGAAAAAATATCAGACTATCCTAATACTTTGATGGAGGAATATAATAAAATTGTCATAACGGATAGTGCCGGAATGGGTAAATCCACGTTATTAAAATTCATGTTTTTGAGAGCTATTAATCTAAATAAAGGTATCCCTATTTTCATAGAGTTACGAAAACTTAATAATGAACACACTGTGATCGATGAAATCATGAAAGAAATTAATCCGATAAATAGTAATGTTGATAAGCACAAAGTATTAGATTTAATATCCGAAGGAGATTTCATTTTTTTCTAGATGGGTATGATGAAATACCACTTCACGATAAAGCAAATGTTACAAGTGATTTAGAAGAGTTTATAGACAAGGCTTACAAAAATTCATTTATTTTGTCATCTAGACCACAAACTGAAGTTACAGCATTTAATAAATTTCAGGAGTTTTCAATTATGCGTCTCTCCAAAGAAGAAGCATATAAATTGTTAAGTAAATATGATACTAAAAATATAATGGTAGATAGACTAATAAAAGAATTAGAATTAAAAAGTAATTTGAATGTTACAGAGTTTTTAGAAAATCCCTTAATGGTTTCGTTGTTATTTAAAGCATATAAACATAAAAATATACTGCCTTTTAAAAAGAATATATTTTACAGGCAAGTCTATGATGCTTTATATAATGAACACGATTTATCAAAAGGTGGGAGCTTTGAACACGAAAAGAAATGTAAATTGGATTCTGACAAATTTCATACAGTATTAAGAACGCTAGGATTCTTAACGTTAAAAGATAATATTATCGCTTATTCAAAAGATCAAATAATAGATTATTTAAACAGGTCAAGTTTTTTTTCGAATATTGAATTTCAACCTTCTTTATTCTTAAGTGACTTAATTTTAACAGTACCGTTATTCACTAGAGAGGGGATAGAATATAAGTGGAATCATAAGTCTTTCCAAGAGTATTTCGCTACACAATTCATTTGTAAGGACGCAAAAGAAAAACAAAAAGATATACTTATTAATATGTACAATAGTAATAATTTTGTAAGTTATCTTAATGTTTTAGATCTTTGCTATGATATTGATTACAAAACTTTTAGAAACGTGATTATTTATAATTTTTTAAATGAAATTATCAACTATAGCGAGGAATTTGATATCCAGTTTAAAAAAGTTAATAAATTCAGTTGGAGGAAAGATGATTATTTAAAAATGAAATGTTCTTTATTTTTATCTGAGAATTATCTTGTTACAAACTTAAATGCTATAAAAGAAATTCAAGAATCTAACAACAAAAAGACTAATAATCAAAATAAAAAGGGTTCTCACAGTATTTTTAAAAATGCTTTAGACTATCTAACTTCACATAATCTAGATGACTCGCCCAAATATCCAGTTACATTTATAAGAACTATCCAAAATAGCAGCGTAAATGAGAAGGGCATAGAATGTGATAAAACTTTTTTATTTGTCAGTGCAAACTCTAATAAAAAATATTTTATAAGATTTTTAATCGATAAAAAGGAAAATATTTTTTATAATAAAGTGAAACAAAAGAAACAACTTAAACAAAATTTTAATCTGTTTAAAATCGATTTTAGTAGGCCAGGTAATCATGAGGAGGCAAATAAAATTTTTAATAGTATAACAGTTGATTGTCAAAAATTGAATTTGGATTTTCTGGCCAAACACAATAAATTTGCTGAGATATATGACTATTTGGACATGATCATATTGCCTTCTAAAATCTATGGAACGAAACTATTTGATTTCGACTTAATAGAAGCTTATAAAAATAGTATTGAATTTGAAATGAAAGAATATAATGCTAGCGACTTAACAAAATTTTAATGATCTAATTCAATTCTTTATAGTCAATGACTATTAGTGCTAAGTTTAGACCCCCTAATCAACTTGTTCAGTAACTTTAAATTGTGTGAACAGGTATTATAGCGAATAAAATATCCAAAAAGATAGGCTGCCATTACACAGTGTTTAAACGGTGTAATGGCAGCCTATTTGAAATATTCTATAAGTTTCTCATATCGCCAGGTTGATTTAAAACATTGCTATTTGATACACACATTGCATCAATTTCATAAAAAATAAAAGTATATCTATGATGTTTAATATGCTACGGGTCGATACATACCCCACTCTCTAATTTTAATAGCTAGGACCTCGATATAAAATTGTTGGAAAATTAGTAAATTAGCAATCATGTTATCTAATGTTGATAGTTTCCCTTTAACTATATTTAAATGTTCAGCGGTTCTAGCATCATGTAATGTTGAAAGTCTGATCTCAATTTCACGAAGAGATTCTAACTTATCAGGAAGATTTTTATGAAAATCTCCTAAAGGATTATTAGATATTTTATCTATAATTATTTTATTGTTACTCTTTCTCTGTGAATTACTTAGTGATTTATAATTATTCAGTTCAATATAAAACTGCTCTTTTGTTCCATGAAAATGAGTGGAACTAGAGGGAATGGAATTTAATATCCCATCGATTTCAAGTATATAATCAAAATCAGTATGGAAATTTCGAAAACTTAGTCCTTCTTTAAAATCAAAATACCTTAAAAAATTGCCATGAACAGTATCAATTTCTGAGATTTTTTCAAGTTTGTCTAAAGTCTCATCATTGACATTATGACCTATAATTTTATAGACAGATGGCGAAAATAAATTTTCCTTTTCATGAAATTTTAAAGTTTCAATTTCGCTAATTGAAGATTCTTTATACTTCTTAAACGTATCAATTACGTTTGTGGCTGTTGTTCCTAACGAAGAAGAAGGAGTTTTTTGATCGCTATCAACTATAGTGAGTACTAAATGCTTATTTAAAATGTGTTCCTCCATCAAATCGAACGTATCATTACCACCTCCATGTACTCTTTCAAACTTAAATAGAACAGGAGTATCAGTTTTAAAATCATTTGCTAAAATCTCATAGAAACGTACATCACTTATATGTTCAGATACAAATCTAGTTTTTTGAAGCGTTTCTTGAGAGGCAAACAACGAAAGCGGACAGTTAAAAATATCATATACATAAGTAAATGGTCCTTTATTTATAGATGTTTCATTAGAAACACGAGTGAAAGGTTCTGTAGAAGCTTTAACAATAATTTTCGAATGGATTTTAGAAGTATAGCCACTATGACTAAAAGAATTATGAAAACATTGAGTAAATACATCTTTAGCGAGTGGAGAAAGAACCTCAATCTCTCTGATAAAATCTAGAGTTCTAGGATTTCCCGTTATAAAGTGGTGTTCGTCTCTAAAACTTTCTGCAATTCTTTCTAAGGCAAGTAAATCTAACGAATCAATTTTTTGATTATTAAGATAGTTTTTCAAATCATTGTCTAAGTAAATTAACATTTAAACCTCCGGATAAAAAAAGCCCAAAGGCCAATTTTGTAGTACACCATCTTCATTATATTGTACCGGTGTAATTTCAGAAGAAGAATTAACAATGCCGTTAAAAAGTAACAAATTAACCATTTCAGGTGAAATCTTTTCATTATAAATCAATTGGCCAACTCTATTTATAATGGTTTCGCTATGTGTCTCGATAATAATATTTAGTTTGGATCCATGCGCTTCTAATTCATTGTTGACTACAGTAATGCAATTTACAAATACATCGGTTAATTTTGCTTGTAACGCTGGATGCAAATGGAGTTCTGGTTGTTCGATAACTATAGTACTCGTTTTCAATCTCGCTCTAAATGGATTTTGTTGTGATTTAGAATCATTTTCAGACCGCCACAAAAGCAGTATAATCGGAAGAATTTGAGAAAATCCAAATCCTGTATCAGTTAAGTTCATACTGCTTTTATCATTAAATGAAATAGTTAAGCTAATGTGTCCGAATTTTTCCTTTGTTTGAATATAAAATCCAAATCGGTTTAAAGTCCATTTTTTAAAAGCTTGTTTTTCACTTTTTGATAGATAGTTCAATGAAATTGGGATATTTTCACCCCTAGGGTCAATTTCATTAATAGCTAATCCTTGTGTTCGATAATATCTTTGTGCACTGGCTCTTACTGGAGCAATATAATGGACTTGAGTAAAGAATTGACTTAAGTAATAATTAATATACTGAAGCAATTGACTAATATACGATCCGAAAATTAATTGGTATACTTCATCATATTCAATATCAGTAGCAGCATTTAAAAATAGTACGATTTCATTGCTATAATTTTCATTCTTATTATTGATTTGTACATCTTGGCCTTCGAAATCTTCATCGTATATGTCTCTATAAAATCTTGAATGATTTTGAATCTCTTCTCCGATTCTTTTTGTTAAATTTCTAGAGTAACTAGCAACTTCACTTAAATGATTTCTTTGGATTTCATCCATAAATATCTTTAAATCTCTTCGCAACTTAGATTTATATTTAAGATCTGAGAATGGCGATTTTGATAAGATATAATCGTAAATTTTTTGTATGAAAATTGACTCTAAATTTGGGGTTTTCATTGAAATTTCACTATCCTCTAGTTTGTCTTCGGACTGAAGTACAAAATGAGGCAAAAATTCGTAGTATTTAAAAGAATCGTTAGATAGATTAGTTATATTGTTGCTTATTAACTTATCATCCAGTGAAAAAGCATATATATTTTTTTGGGGATTTAAACGTTTGAATAGTATTCTTTTTCCGTGTAACACTATTTCTATTTTATCAAAATGTTTGTTTTCTAATTTCACATTTAATTTAACTAAGTCTTTTTCAGTACTTTCATTAGATAAACTACCATCAAGAGAATATTGATCCCAAACTTCGTCTATATAAAAGTTAAAACAAAATTCCATAAATTTTTCATCTTTAGATTTAGCTAAATCTGAATTTAAACTTTCATCAAAACTCCCAAAATCAACACTATTTTTGTCATACCATAGTATTGGTTCGTTCGTGGTGGTAGAAAAGGATTGTTTCATTAATGGGAAAAATCTTAGAAAGGTACTTTTTCCCGAACTATTTTTCCCGACTAATATCGTAAGTGGTTTGATATCTATTTGCCCTGTATCTTTTAAGCTTCTTAAGTTTTTTATTTGAATGCTTTTCAAATTGGACACTTCCTCAGACGTTTTTTTATACATATTTAATATATCTAGAAATATATTACCTCAACAGAAAAACAAAGTGTATAAATTCTTGAAATTGGAATTTTGCCCCCTTATTTAAGAAGTATAATCATTTAAATGGAATCAAGTTGCTTGAAATATAAGAAACACTATTAATGTTTTGAAGATAACCATTTGTAGTGTTAATCGATTCATGGCCGACTAACTGCATGACCCCGATCAAGGAATTTCCGTTCGCCAGGAGCTTTGTGATGTAGGCCCGGCGGAACCAGTGGGGTGGGGTCTTCTCTTCATTCGCAACATGGTCGACCGCCTGATGGGTCATCAAGCGCAGGGCTTCATATGTGATGGCCTTGTTGGCTTTTTTCGTGCTGAAGGCGATAAAAGGGGACGAGACCTCCTCAATCATCATCAATGTCTGCAGCCGATTTACGAGGTGTATCGCCTTCTCGGTGAGCGGAATACGACGCCACTTGTCGCGTTTCCCCATCACCTCGAGATAAGATGTTTGCTGATTACGCTTCACGTCAGTGAACTTTATTGACAACAGTTCTGTCGCCCGCATACCCGTCGTCAATAACAAATACCCGATCGTCTCGTTTCGGAGCTCCATGAGCTCCTTTTTTTGTGCCCGCTTGACGGTATGGCGGAACGACTCGGCAATCCGCTCAATCTCGTCGAAGTCGACCTCACGCCGGAGAAATTCAGGGCGCTGCTGGTTCTTCACGTGGAAGGCCAGATTATGTAGATGGTACTGGTTGACGTGGAGATAGGTTAAGAGACGCTTTAACATGTGGTTCTTCCGTTGTGCCGTGCGTGCGGCATAATGTTCGTTAACCTCGAATAGGTAGCGATGAATGTCGAGCACGGTCAGATGTTTTAACCCGTCTGTTTTTGTCATCACAAAATTAATGATGAATTCGAGGTCCAATTTATATGCGCGTCGCGTGTGCGGGCTCTTGTCCGCATAGATTGGGAACAGTTCTGTCGCCCAGAACAATTCGATAATTTCGATGTCGGTCAACGCTTTTAGATCGATATGGTCTCTCCTTAATGCCTCAGCCAATTTTGGATTCGCACCGGTCAGTTCTCGCAATGCTACCTCGAACGCCTGCTGCTTTTTCTCAAGCTCCATGCTTCTCCCTCTTTTCACTCTAATTTTCACATTACTTATCCAAACTCTCTAAAATATATAACGTAAATGAGTAATACATACGTATTAAATCTTTAAATACTTCTGTATAGGGTTTATATTTCTGAATAAATAAGTATTACGATTTTTGATTAATTTTCAATTAAATAATCTAACTTGTGATAATCCTATATTATCACAAGTTAATTAAAATGAAGTGAATTATAATATTAATAACAATCGTGATCGGAAAAATTGAGTTATAATTGAGGAAAATTATTAAGTAAGGAGACATAATTGGAAAATGAAAAATATGTAGCTTTAAGTTAAAATATGAGGGGTGTTTAAAACGCTTAGACAGTTTTTTAATTGGATTTTTTTTAATAGGTATGAGAATAATGCGAAAATATGTTGTAGTAACCAATTGCGGGAACATAATAGTGATTATGTGATTGAGTCAATAGACGCTATTTTAGATACTGCGAAAAAAGTTTACGATGAGGAAATTATTAGGTTTAATCAAATTGAAAGTAAGACAAATATAGCTATGGCTTTTTCTGGTGTTTTATTAGGGGTTATTATTACTTACTACACTTCTAATGGGATTAGAGGATTAGACAATAATTTTCTAGATATGAGCTTTGGCATTCTAAAATTACTTAATATATTTTTTATTTTTAGAGCAATATACTTTCTAAACCAGTCTATGAAATCCAATACTTATAGCCAATTTCCTTTAGATACAATTATCAATTACGAATATTTTAAAAAGCATGAGGATGTGTTAAAAATAGAATTGGCCGCGACTTATAATCGAGCAATCAAAGATAATCAGGCGCTACTTATAAAAAAAGTAAAGCAATATGATGATGGTAATCGTTCAACATCTCTTGGATTTTCAGTTTTTATTGTAATATTTATATTGGAGATGATCGTAAAAAGCTATATTTAATAGGTTCGTAGTGATAAAAAATGTAGAGGAGACTTTCCATTGAATAAACATATTAAAGGTTCACAAGAACCATCTTTAACTGGCTTACCACCTACTAAAGTGAATAAAGGTGTAAATAACGACGGGAAAACTTCTAATCCATCCAGTAATATTTCAAACCCTAGGCCAATTGATTTAAAAAAAGGGAAATGAAGATAAAGCACTGATTATAACTTAATCGAATCTGTGTTTTAAAAGGTTAATTTTTTATAAATCCTTATGAGCAACCATACTTTTTGTTTCTTGAACAATGTATGATTTTAGTTCGTATTCTTTAACCGCTTGACTCATAAAGGCGTATTGACTGTTTAATTAATATATTGGTTTTCAGTTTCTTGGGACTATAATGTAGTTAAATACCTATAGTAAATGACCCACGTGAAAATAAACTCCTTAATGTGGGTCGTTTACTGGCGTTATGCTTCAGATATATCGAATTAAGTGTTCTAACTAAATCGCTTATTATCAAAGAATTCGTTTAATCCTATATCTAATCCTATGCAAAACTTTTGTATTGTACTCACTTTTGGATGTTTTGTCCTACCGCTCATCAGCTCTGAAATCGTAGCTTGATTCAATCCACCCTTTTGAATCACTTGATGGATCGTCATGTTGCGCTCTGCTGCGAGCTCTTTCATTCGTTCGATGATTGCCTCGTTCAATTCCACTTGCTCACCCCACAATCGTAGTACTCTCTATTCGTTATTCTTGAAAAGACCTTCTATTCCTCTACCCTACCACAATCTCTTGATATCAAAATACTTGTCATTATTTTCTATCATCAAAGCGTTATTTTTTTTACAGTTGTGCTACAAAACCAAAAATATTGAGTTACTGTTGCTCTTCATCCCTTGTGTAGAGTGGATTCGACAAGAACCGTCAATTGTAAAATTTCTGACATATCAGAAAACTGATGTTCTTTATAGCTTAATCCTGCTATATTGGAACCAACAAAAGGAAACATCTGTTTGGTCGCCGCTCTGGTTTAACAGAAAGGGGAAGGCTTATGTATCGATTCGGGGAGTGGTTGAAGGAGAACCGCCGGCTCTCGGGCTGGTCACAGGTCGAACTATCAGAGAAGACATTCGGGGAGATCTCACAGCCCGCCATCAGTCAGTATGAACAGAACCGTTCGGTGCCGTCGATCGCGGACATCGATCATCTGGCCCGCGCGTTCGGGCACACGCTCGCGACGGTCCCGTGGGACGCCATCGACTTCGGATACGGGGCGAAACGTTCCGTCACCAAGCTCGAGCGGCGCCGTTTCGACCTGAAGGAATTGCCGCAGGCCGACTCGGTCCGAACGTTCGATGGGAAGACGTATGAACTGCACGGCTTCATCGGCATCGAGAAGGCGAGCGGCGAGGCGGTCCAGCTGACGCAGCTCTACTATCGGATTCGTACGGTCGTCTGTGACGCCCACGTGCTCGCCAAACGCAAGAACCCGGATGACGAGCTCATCCACGTCAAGAAGCGAAAGAGAGTCCGCCAGTAACCGACATCGACGCAGCAGCACATCCTTAAGGATGGTCTCCTCCAATCACATATCGGCGTGTCCCTCACCAGTGACCGGGTGGGCGGGATTTACGCACAGATGGTTCGGCGAGAGTCGCCTAAAACTCGCCACAAGGTCACCGCATCGTTCAGGGTCATCGAAAAACCCTGTACAGCTCCTTAGATTCATGAGGAGCAGAGTTCGTGGGGGAACGGCTAGAAACCCACCGCACCGAATCTGACTGTCCTTAATGATGTGCTGCTGCACATCACGAAATCAAGGGAAGGAAGTGTGTACCGTGGCATCAAAAGAGCAGAAACAGAACCGTAGCTTCGCCGAGAAACTCTTACGCATCCGTGGCAAGGACTATGAGGAGTGGCTCGACGAACAGCATCAACAGGTCATCCAGGACAATCAGGAACTCATTTTGGAGGCGCTCGAGGCGAAGCTCAGCTTCAAGTCGCCGGCGCACCAGGACTAGGGAGGGAACGACATGGGACTCAATGAGACAGGACTCAGCTTGCTTCAGTTCTTTCAAGGACTTGCCGTCATCGCCGCAGCCATCGCTTTCGCGATCGGGGGCTTCTACTTCATCTTCGGCGGGGATCGCGGCCGCTCGAAGGCCGTCGGTTGGCTCGTTGGGGGCGCCGTCGGCCTGATCATTGTCATGGGCGCGTTCACGCTCGCCGAGATGGTCGACCAGAACATCAAATTCTAATGCAGACGCATACAGCGTTCCAATCGGAAGGCTTTTTTTGTTGCTTGAAACGAGAGGAGGAACGAGATGCTGTTTGTACGATTCACCGACGTGCCGGACACACGGATCCAGAACTATGAACGGCTCCCCTTCGCCGAGGCGGTCGTCGCGACCCATGATCTGCACCAGGCACTCAGCGAAGAAGGGACGAGCTGTTCCGGTGACTTCCGGCTCTTCGATCAAAAAGATGAGTTGCTCTATCGGGGGACGTTCACGTTCGGAGCCGAAGGAACCTATCCGAACCTGTACCATCAGGTCAAGGACCGGGTACTACGGATCCGGACAAAGAAGGAAGATAACGCAAAAAAACTATGGCTCCTCGACGAGATCGAGACCGAGACACCGGATGACTATAAGCGCCAGTCCGTTAAACCAATCACAACCGTCTCATCAACCTTTCAGTCACGGCTGACCCGACTGCAGCGCCGCCTCATCTACGGGGCGGCCGCGGCTGGAATTCTCTTCACATCGTTGTTCACTGCGACGCAATGGTTCATCGACAAGGAGGCACACGCTGAACAGGTAACCGGTGGCGAAAAGGTGTGGCTCGATGCTTACGAACAAGCGCTCCAAGGTGAGGAATCTTCGCTCATCGATTTACTGGAACGGAAAGACCGGTCCGAGGAAGAGGATACCCTATTGGTCGACCTCTATTTGGCAGAAGGCGCAGACCAGAAGGCGCTCGAGCTCACGGATGACCCCATCCTGATCGAGACGAAGCTAGCCGGGCTCGATCTATCCGATAAGGAGAAACTGGAACGGCTCCGGGACTTCCAAGCATCACATCCGACCGATGAGGGCGCGTTCGATATCGCCGCACTGGAGCCGGATCATGAGACCGTGGCCAAGATGGATGACGTCGAATGGACCTCTCACCGTCTCTCCGCGAAAGTGACCGCCTATCTTTACCTCGGGGACATCGAGGCTGCGAACGATTGGGCGTCCAAGACGAACGACCCTAACGTACCAGAAAAAATCGACGCGTACCAAGACATTACGGCCACGATCGACGGACTGAACGAGAAACTGAAGAAAACTTCTAGCAAGGACAGCTCGGCTCGTGAGAAGATTCAAAGCGCTATCGCTGCTGAAGAAATTGACTTGCAAACAATTCTTTATTCAGATTAAGGTAGGTGAAATAATTGAGAACTCAGTCTCTATCACCACGATTTCGGATACGTCTGATCTTCCCCGCCCTGTTCTGCCTGTTGGTGTTGCCGGTCGGGATTTTTTATCTGCTGAACGGGGTCTACAACATCATTCGACAAATCATGACCCCAATTCTAAAAGAAGGGCTTTTGGTCGGGGCGACGATTCCGACACTCTCCCCCTCCTTGTTCTTGGAGGTGGGTCTTCCCTCTTCGACCGTCTTAATTGGACTGATGGCATTCAGTCTGTTCATCGGACTTGTCGTGTTCGGCAAGGTATGGCTGAACTTCCGGGATCTGCGAAAGAATCAAAAAGGGAGCGCCCGCTTCACCTCATTCGATGAACTGAAGCAACAGTACCGCCGCGTCCCGGACCGGAAAAAGCGGTATGACGGATTGGGCGGTGTCCCCGTCGGACGGGTCAAAAACGAGTTGTTCATCGATGACTCGCCCGTCAACAACTTGGTCATCGGGACAACCCGGTCCGGGAAGGGCGAGACGTTCGTCTTCTCGACGATCGACCTGTACAGCCGTGCGCGGGATCAGGCGAGCCTGATCATCAACGACCCGAAAGGCGAGCTCTTCGCCGCCTCGAAAAAGACGCTCGAGCAACGCGGCTATCAGGTCGAGGTGCTGAACCTGATGAACCCGCTCCAGTCGATGTCGTACAACCTGTTACAGCTGACGATCGACGCATTCCTCGAGGAGAACTACTCGCTCGCCCAACAGTATGCGCGCTCGGTCGCCTTCATGTTGTACCATGACCCGAAGGCACGTGACCCGTTCTGGGCCAACTCGTCAATCGACCTGTGTACGGCGCTCATCCTCGGGCTCTGTGAGGAGGCGAAGGACACACCGGAGAAGATCAACATGTATAACGTGGCTCTGATGCTCTCGGATTTGGGCTCAAGGACGGTCGTGACGCGGCAGGGGCAGGAAATCTCAGCGCTTGACGAGTTCTTTCAGCGCTTTCCAGAGAATCACCCGGCCCGGCTCCAATTTGCGACGCTCCACTTCTCTGGTGGCCAGACACGAGCGAGTATCCTGGCCAACACGAATGCGAAGCTCGGGATCTTCACCTTGAACGGGACCGGGAAGCTGACGTCGATGAACTCGCTCGACATGCGACGCATCGGATTCAACCGTTGGATCAGTGGACGGAGCGAGGCTTTGACACGGCTCACGTTCAAGTTCCCCGACGGGACGACCCATGCGCTCACGACCGATGACGACGGCAGCTTCATCGTGTACCATACGTCGCCACTCCAAACCGGAGACGTCGTTCAAATCTTGACCGACTCAATCACTTCGACGGTCCAGTTGGAAGCACACGACTCGGGAAGCGGACGGTTCCACTACGCAATCGACGGGACAATCCAGATTCGCGAGGTGATGCACCAAATGCGCCCCGTGGCGGTGTTCCTCATCGTCCCGGACTATGACCCGACATTCAATGTCATCGCGTCACTCTATATCAAACAGGTATACACGGCGCTCGCCCGCGTCGCCTCGCAGACGAAACAAGGTAAATGCGAGCGTCAGGTCGTCTTCCTTCTCGATGAGTTCGGCAACATGCCGCCAATCGAGGGCATGGCCAACATCATCACGGTCTGTCTCGGCCGGAACATGCGCTTCAATCTCGTCATCCAGGCCTACTCTCAACTCGAGAACCTGTACGGGGAGGACTGGAAGACGATCGACGGCAACTGTGGAAACACGCACTATCTGTTGACCGCAGACGAGTCGACCGCCGAACTGATTTCGAAGAAGCTCGGTGAGGCGACCATCGTCACGAAATCCCGGTCCGGACAGACGTTCTCGCTCAAGAAATCGAAGACGGAGAACGTGGACGGCCGTCGGCTCATGACGGCGACCGAAGTCATGGGGTTAAAAGAAGGTGAGATGCTTATCATCCGTGTCATCAAGCGTCAGGACACGAAGAAGCGACGCATCCAGTCGTATCCAATCTTCCTGAGCGGCAAGACAGCGATGAAGTACCGCTACGAATACCTGGCGGACAACTTCGACACGGACCGTTCCCTGCATGATATCGACATCCCCTGTCGTCACGCCGGTCTCGACTTCGAACAGATCCGCGTCCGTTTCGCGAAGAAAGAAGACGAGACGGACGCGAACACGCCATCGAATCAGGAAGACAAGTCCTTGACGGTACGTGACGTGCTGCAGGACAGCATCCTCCGCTCGATGTTCGAGGGCTATGACATCGGCGGAATGTCCCTCTCCGAGTTCGAGACGAACCTGAACTTAGGAGTTTACGACGTCACCGACAGCCAGAAGAGCTTTCTGAGCACGATGATCGCGAAGCGACTCGAGAAACTGAAGCAAGGCACACCGTAGAGAGGAGGCCGAACCCATGGCCGAGAGTGCGAGAGAGAAGCGAATCCAGAACGAATTGCGTGTCGTCGCGAGGATCATCGAGACGCAACGCGTCCGCCTCGAACGGGGCGACGTGCTCAATATCCAAACGACCGATGGCTTTCTGACCGTCTATCAGGACGACACCTCAGACACCCCGAAAACTGTTACACTAATAGATAAGTTCGACTTCCGCGTCAACCTAAAAGTCGCGGATCTATTGAAGGGGAAAATCGTCTGACGGAGGGGTAAACGTTATGAGGAAAATCTTGATTGGTGTCCTATTTGGAAGTTCGTTACTTTTAGCATCGTGTGGTGCCGAAAGTTCGAATTATCTTTCTACGACTTCTGTTGAAGAAATTGCAGATATTAAAACTGAGCAAGAAAGTGCATACGTTCTTGTAGACAGCGATAGTCAAGGTAATGAAGGGGTTTACGTTGATACTGTGCGAGAAGTCGCCACGGAAAAAAAGAAAGACGTTCTCTTATTCAATCCGTTTCAGCCTAATGGGGAAGATCTTGAGGAACGTTCTACCCAAGAACATCCTGAACTTAAAGGTGGCAGATTGTACGAGATAACTGATGGTGAAATCAGCCGTGAATTAAATGTATCTGCCCTGACAGAAGATGAATTAAAGGATCAAGTTACTAACTTCATTAAATAGCCTCTGAATGGAGGGATTCTATGGGTGATAACGAAGTTGTAAATAAGCTACAAGAGTTCACTGATATCCTTAGTCTCAGTACACTGGTACTGGATGCCCTCCGCTCAATGGGTTGGATTTTAATACGTGGCTTAGCAGTATTGATTGATGGACTTGAAAAAGTGACTGACAGCATACTACTAACTAAAACATTTTTTAATAACTCTCAAGTGGTTGAATTCGTTTCTACGATTCAACCTTTTTTGTACGTTCTTTTAGCTGCTAGCTTCCTATTCACGGGTTATCTCATCATTTTTCAAAAGAAATTTGATCGAGAAGGATTTTTAATCAATCTGTTTATCACGTTACTCATTCTCGGACTATTATCTCCAACGATGACGCAAGTAAGTGAGTTCAGTGATACCGCGATTGATTTCACAGCTCAAAACTCTGACGAAAACTCTTCCAGTGAATCGATATCAAATCAGATTTTACGAGAAAACATTCATGATTTGATTGAATATGACCGAAACGATTTTTCTGGTTTGGAAAGTGCGGCTTTAAACTCCTTACCACAAAGTCATTTACGAAATATTGATATCAACGAGGTATTCGATAGTAATGAGTTTCGCTTGGGAAGTACTGGCGAACAAATCTCTCAGTCCAAACTAACCTGGAATGGTGAAACGATGGGAAGCTCAAAACTCGACCAAAGTGGTGTCGAGTGGAACAACCAGTATTACTACCGCTATCAGCCGAACTGGTTGACCATCTTCGTGACACTCGGGATCATGGGCTTCACGTTGTTCTCGATCGCCTACAAACTGGCGCGCCTGTCGTTCGAGCTCGCCTTTAACTATGTCTTGGTGATCCTCGTCGCACCGACCGATCTTCACAGTGGTCAAAAGACGAAGAAGGTCATCCAAAGCATTTTGAACACGTTCCTTGTGATTATTCTGATTTTCGTCTCCATCAAGCTGTACACGATCGGGACCGCCTATCTCGCAGAGACGTTGGACGGTTTCGCCTATCTGATCGCCCTCATTGCCTTCTCGGTCGCATTGATCGACGGACCGAACATGGTCGAGCGGCTGTTCGGGATTGATGCCGGGCTCAAGCGGGGATGGGGTGTCGCGCTCGGCGCCTATGCCGCCGGGAAAGGTGTGACCTCGGCAGGTGCCCACGCGGTCTCAAAGGTCGCGCGTGCCGCACAGGGCGCACCAAAGATGCCCTCACTCCATGAGGCCGCGACGACGCGGATGGATTCAAATGCCATGCCGAATAACGGTTCAACACTTAGTGCAGCGGACCAAGCTTCACAACGGATGGACGCCGAGAGACACATTGATCCAGACAATGTCGCTCAGGAGAACCAAACCGCAAGTAGCACGCAGACCGACAAAGAGAAACCGACAAATCCGAAGGACGTTGCGCAACCAATCAATAGTCAAGAGTCAGAACTTGAAGCGCAAGGCTCTCCATCCGTGAACGAAGCGGCGGGCCGCCAGTCTCCCGAATCGATTCATGCGACGAACTCTGAATCAAATGCCGAACGTGGACCCGACAATCCAACCACGTCATCGGAGACACCAAGACCGGAATCGATTCGCGATCATTCAAGCTCTGTTCATTCTCCAATCCCGGCTTCGTCGACTCTCGAATCGGTCACCGGGTCCACCGATACTACATCCGGACCAGGCCATCGGCACGATGAATCAGTAGACAGAAATGACGTGACGACACCGACATCTCATGAGGTACCACCTTCAGGCGACTCATCTTCGTCTTCGTCCTCTACGACGGATTCGAATGATGCGTCAACAGAGAAACGCCAAGGCCGCGCCCGACGGACCATCCATCAGGACACCGTGCTCGACGTCGAGACCGAGGTCATCGAACAGGTACGTGAGAATCAGACGCATCGTCATAGCCGGCACCAGGAAGAGACGCGACGGATCTACCCGACCTCGCCACCGCGTCCTGACAATATTGAGAAGAAGGAGTGATGATCCATGCGCAACTATCGGATCCCGAATGAGGTCACGACCGAACTGAAGATTAATAAGATGCTCTATCTGCAGGACTTCCTGTTCCTCGTCGGGCTCATCGTGCTCCGGCTCGTGACGCTCCCGTTCATCCCGTCGGTGCTGCACATCCCGTTCACGGTCTTCCTCGCAGTCTTCGGGCTGTTCTTGGTGCTGCGGCCGGCGACTAATCCGCAAAAACGGATGGTCCACGCCCTCTATTACGCGCTCATCAAACGGAAAGACACCTATCTCGCACTCGACGCGCACACGAAAGGACGTGATTGAGATGGCTTTTATCGAGGAGTCGCTACAAGAGCCGAGACGCACAGGCACCTGGCTCGACGAACAGGATGTGGTCGAGAAACGGAAGGTCAAAGACAAGATCGTCGTCAAACCGACGGTCGCCGAACTGATGCCGGTCGTCGACATCACCGGTACGGAGGCGTTCGAGATGCGCGACGGGACCTATCTCGACATGGTCCAGCTCACCTCAAAGGACATCTATTCTTTAAATGAAGAGGAAAAAGACCATGATGTGTTCTCGCTCGCCTATCTTCTGCAGGCGTACACGCATCCGCTTAAGGTTGTGCCGCTGAACACACCGCTCAGTCTCGAACGGCAGAAAATCAGCATCGAACGACAGATTCGACAAAATCAGACACCGGCCTACCTGCCCTTCTTGTTGAAGAAGAAGCAGGAGCTTGAATACCTCGAGGAGCATCGCACCAATCGCGATTATCTCCTCTTTTTTTATGCCGATGACGAGCGTACGCTCCGGGAGCGGAAGACGCATCTCTATAAACTGCTCCGCCGCTCGAACCCGATGCGCGAGCTGACGCTCGACCAGAAAGTCCATGTGCTCTATCAATTGAACAACCCGAACACGAAACCGCAACTCGACGCCTCAAGAAAGGAGTGACGCACATGTGGCAGCGCCTGCGTGACCGAATATCCAAACAACAGGAACCGGAGACCGTCAAGATCGAGAAAGGCTATAACCCCGACGTCATCGCCAAGATCCAGCCGCAGGGTGGCATCAAGTTCGACGCCAACTTCGTCCGGCTCGGGGACGGCTATCTCTCGTGCCTCCATGTCTACAAATATCAGTCACTCGTCTACGACTACTGGCTCGAACCAATCCTGAACATGCCGGGTGTTTTGACGACGCTCGACATCGGGACGGCCGACAAGCGTGAAATCATCCAGACCATCAACAAGTCGATGGCCGAACAGAACACACGCTTCGAGAATGCGAAGGACAACATCGACCGCATCGACGCTAGGGAGACATATAAGGAGCTGAACGAGCTCTATGAACAGATCACCCAGGGCGAGACGATGAAATATCTGCATCTGCGCCTCTATGTGAAGGCGAAGACGCTCGACGCGCTCGAGGTAAAAGTGCAGGAAGTGATGGAAGAGCTCGAGGCCCGGAATTTCCGCTCGACGATCTTCCTGAACGAACAGGAATGGGAATGGCAGAGCCTGTTCACGAGCTATGATCAACAACAAAAGCTCCCAAACCGGCGCCGTGGGAAAGAGATTCCTTCCCTCTCTATCGCCGGCGGCTACCCGTTCCACTTCACGTCGCTTCAGGACGCGACCGGCACGTATTACGGGACGACCGACACGAACGGTAGCGTCATCTTCGACCTGTTCCATAAGGACAAACAGCGCAAGTTCTACAACGCGCTCATGATCGGCAAGATGGGGTCCGGCAAGTCGACGCTCCTCAAAAAGACGGTGCTCGACCAGGCGATCAAGGGCAACAAGATCCGCATCCTCGACGTCACGGGCGAGTTCTCCGACCTCGTGCGTCAGCTTGGCGGGAAAGAGATCGCGCTCGACGGGTCGGCCGGGCTCATCAATCCGCTCCATGTCTATAAGACCGTGACGAATAACGACGGCAGTGCCAACGAGGCGCTCTCGTTCATGCAACATCTGTCGAAGATGGCCGTGTTCTATCACTACATCAACCCGGCGGCAACGCAGGAAGAAACGAACGAGTTCGAGATTCTGCTCCGGGACTTGTACGTTCGGCACGGGCTCTGGGACGAACAGGGCGAACTGCCGATCACGACGCATCCGGCGAACCGGTACCCGACGTTCTCCGACTTCTTAAACCTCGTGCGTCGCGAGCTCTACACGGACGACACACGCACCTCGATCAAAGAAGCGATCAGTCCGAACCGGGTACGGCGTCTTGAGAACATCGAGCTCGCGGTCACGAACCTCGTCCACAACTATGGCAACATCTTCGACGGGCACTCTTCCATCGACCGATTCGACGAGGAGCTCATCGTGTCGTTCCCGCTCCGGAACCTGACGAGCCTACGGGACGAGGTGTTCCAGGCGCAGGTGTTCTCGTTGATGAACATGCTGTGGGACGGGATGATCGCCAACGGCTCGAGTCAACTGAAAGCCTACAACCAGGGCGTTCTCCGGACCGAGGAGGCATGCAAGTACCTCATCGTCATCGACGAGGCGCACCACTTGATCAACACGCGCGATATCGCACAGCCGGCCATCCTGTATCTGCAACGCTGCATGCGCGAGGCACGCAAATACTTCGGCGGCATCTTCTTCGTGTCGCATCTGATCACCGACTTCGTGCCGGCCGGGTCGAAGTCCGAGAACGCCGAGAACGTCAAGTCGCTCTTCCAATTGACGCAGTACAAGATCATCGGCGAACAGGACGCGGAAAGCATCCCGATCATCCAGACGGTATTTGATGGCCAACTCTCGAATTCCGAAATGCGGATCATCCCCTCGCTCGAGACGGGGCGTGTCGTCCTCAGCATTTCCGGCGTGCAGAACCTCATCTTTGACGTCGATGTCGCACCCGAAGAACTCGTCTTGTTCGGTGGGGGTGCCTGATGTGGGCGGCCACGAAACGGACGGCCCGCTTCGCCGTCACAGCGAAATGGCAGCTCGCGACGCTCAAGTGGCGGCTCATCCTGCTCGGCATCGCGGCACTCGTGTTGTACCTGGTCATCCTCGTCGTCGGAATCCTCGACACGCTCACAGGTGTCCAGAACGAACAACCGACCGACACGTTCAATACCGCAGGAGGTCTACAGGTAAGCGACCAGGTGCTCCAATATCGGGGCTTGGTCGAATCGGAACTGTCGAAGTACGGGCTGGCCGAACAGACGAACCTCGTACTCGCGCTCATGATGCAGGAGAGCGGCGGACGCGGGAACGACCCGATGCAGGCGAGCGAATCGAAGTGTGGACGCATCGGATGCATCACCTCCCCCGAGGAGAGCATCGTCTACGGCGTCGAACATTTCGCCGCCGTCTTCGAACGGGCGAACCGTGACGTGCAGCTCACGCTACAGAGTTACAACTTCGGAGGCGGCTTTATTGACTATGTGCAACAGAACGGAGGACGGTACTCGAAAGAGCTCGCCATCTCGTTCTCCCAAATGATGTACCAACGCGTGAAACACACCGGCATCTACCGCTGTCATCGTCCGAGCGCGGTCCAGTACGGTGCCTGTTATGGGGACATCGAATACGTCGACTCGGTGTTGAAATACCTCGCGCCGATCGCCGTCGCCGACGGGGTCATCACGAAAGAACTGTTGTCGGGGTTACGTTCCCCGCTCGCCATCCCGCTCAACGTGACATCGCGTTTCGGGTGGCGCGTCGTCTTCGGACAATGGGACAACCACACCGGGATCGACTTCAGTTGCACCCCGTCCGACACGATCCACGCGGTCAAGAGCGGCACCGTCATCTATAGTGGGAACCGTGGCCCGTACGGCAATCTCGTCCAAGTCCGGCACGACAACTACATCACGGCGTACGCGCACCTGAGTCGTCTCGGCGTCCAAACGGGGCAACAAATCGACGCCGGGCAGGCGCTCGGGTACTGTGGCACGACCGGCCGCTCTAGTGGGAACCATCTTCATTTCGAGATCAAGACGAGCGAATGGTCCGGTCATATCGACCCCGCCCCGGTCTTCGGATTTTGAGTCATGGATGTATGGAAAGGAGGAGGAAGAATGAACTTCACCGCACGTCACCTCGCGTATCTGTTCGGGGTACTGCTCCTCATTTCACTCGCGGCGAACGCCTTTTTCTATCAACAAGCGACGGCTGTCACGAGTATTTCAGACCCTAGTGAGACGAAAAATGAGAGCGTCACTTCCCTTGAATCGGCAACCTCCGAGGATACGTCAGCGGACACCGAACAAGTCGTCGCTTCAAAGGAGACGGAACGAATGGAGGAGCTGACGACACGCGCGACGCGCTTCGTCGAGTACGCCTTCACCATCACGAAGGACAGTTACACGACCCAGAAACGACAGGCGAAGGACGTCACGTCGGAGGAACTCGCGGCCACGCTCTTCGCCGCTGACGGCAGTGACGTCGGCACGTTCGAGACGACCGTCCGCAACATCGAGGTGTTCCCTTCTGTCTCCGGAGAAGATTGCCTCGTCCGGTTCGAACAGCACCTGTGGATCACCGAGACGGGTTATGAAGAGACGACGCAAGAACTGTTGGCCCTGACGTTCGAGTCCATCGACGGACGTTTAGTCGTCACCGAGACGAAAGACCTGAAACCGGAAGGAGGGATCTAGATGCGAACGAAAACGCAACGACGCCTCACCCAGAACGTCTCCCGCCTCTACCTCGGACTCGGTGTATTCTTTGTCATCGGCTTCCTCTTCTTCGGCATCTCGTCGTTCTTCTTTGCCGAGGAGGCACCGGTCAATGAGACACCGATCAACGAGGCGATCCAGCTTTCGAATGGGGAAATCGTGACGCTCCACGCGTCTAGTTACGATACGGAGACGAAGACAATGCGCATCCGACTCTCGCTCGATGAGACACCAGGTAACACAAACGATCATCTCTTCCGCTATGTCTATAAGGCACGTCCGGATTCCGAAAAGGAAGTCACGTTGCTGTATGAACGGAACGACCAATACGTACTCGAATTGAAGGACGTGCCGAACGACTTCGACCAACTCGCCGTCCGGATCTACGGATTGGATGAGTCACAATCAATCGACGCTCTCACACCCGAGGAACGGGAGAACAGTCTTTTGACATCCCTCTATGCCGACCGTCGGACCATCGAACAGGCAAACCACAGTTCATCTGATGAGACATCTTTCACGAGACTATTCGTCGAGGACGAGATCACGGAGACAGAGCAACAATTAGAAAAAGCGCAACAATCAGTCGAAGCGCAGCGACAACAAATCA
>NZ_JACSKD010000009.1:0-102653 GCF_018617455.1 Exiguobacterium sp. s22 | reverse complement strand
GCCAAGTCCATCGGAGATGTCAGTTGGTACGAGTTCGTCCGGCAACTCGAGTACAAATCAAACTTCTACGGACGGACGCTCATCAAGGCAGACCCCTGGTACGCATCGACCCAGATCTGTTCCACTTGCGGAGTAAAAGGCGAGAAGAAGACGGTGGATGTCCGTGAATGGACGTGTGCCTGTGGCGCGCACCATGACCGTGACATCAACGCGAGCATCAACCTGTTGATGTTGGCTGACTGACAACCCTTCAGGGCAGGGACTGCCCGACGAGCTTGGTCCATAACCGTGGCTGGTAGGAGCACGGTCTTCCCAAGAAGCTCCCACTTCAATTTGCGAAGCAAATAAGTGGTGAGTAGTTCACATAGACGTCGTACCTGTTTTCATCCATTCTTCCCGTAATATACCCATCCGAATCGAATCATAGCGCTTCTCGTTCACGACACGCACTTGACGGATTCGACCTTCGAGTTGCATCCCTACTTTTTCAGCGACCCGCATCATCCGTTCATTCCCGGACCACGTCGTCAAGCCGACACGGACAACGGGTAGCGTCTCAAATAGATGCTCGGTCCATAAGCGAAGGGCACGCGTCCCGACACCACGATTCCAGCGGTCGGACTGATGCAAGATGATGCCCATCTCGAGCCATTCTCGTCCGGCATCTTCGAAATAGTAAGAAACGGTCCCATATACGGTTCCATCGACCTCAATGACCCACATGTCTTGTTTTTGAATGAGCGACTGCTCGATTTGCTGAAACTCTTCGTAGGACATCGCCTTATGTTCGAAGTAAGGAGCGTCCCATTGTTTCCACTCCGGTGTTGCATCCCGGTAAATCAATTCCCATAGTCGGACTAAGTCTTGTTTTTCAATCGGTCGAATGACCACTTCTTGATCTTGTCGCATGTTGTCTTCCTCTCTATAGATCGTCCTTACCTTATTCTTGTGTCCCGTTCGAATCTCCTTTTTTTCGTTTGCGCCAAATGAACGCAAGAATCAAGACAATCACACTCGCCATGACAGAAGCGATCGCGATTGGACTCGAATCGGTCATAAACAATTGTCCGATGGAGACAGAGTAGGCAAGTCCGAACGACGTGACGAGTTTTGCCCCGAACGCGATGCCCGCAAAACGCGGGAATGGCACGCGGCTAAATCCGGCCGCAAGACAGATGACCTCATCCGGCAAAATCGGAATGATGAACAACACGAGCAATACACCAAGACCGTACCGATCGACATATCGATCGTATGTCTTCAGTTTCTCTTCATCGACCCAACGAATCATGCGTCCTCGGCCAAACCGGGCCAACCCATACATAACAAAGATGCCAAGCGTAGTCGAGATGCTTCCGACTAAAGCCGCACGAAACGGTCCGAGCGCGACACTCCCAATCGGCACACTGACCGCTTCCGGGACCGGCAAGGCAATCGGTTGTAAAAAGCTAAATGCCGCAAACACCCAGACCGCCTGTCGTTCATATTGCTCTAATAGACGATCTAACCCGTATGTGTCATAAAGGACGAGTCCGAACGAGACATAATAGACGAGAACGAAAATTAAGAAGAGCGAGAACGTGATCTTCCACATCTGCTTCAAAATGACATTCGAGCCGTCCCGAATCGCCCGCAGTAACCCGACCGAGAGAGCGAGTAAGACAATGCCCGTCCAACCGAGCTGGTACGGCAGTAAGAGGGAAGGCAAGACGACAAACGGCAACAGACTGAGCGCGACAAGCCCCAATCCATATCCAAGATAAATCGAATGTCGTTCTTTCATGAGCCATCACCCTCTCCCCGTTCTACTTCTAGTTTACCCAGAAAGTGAAGGGGATGTATCCTACCGAGGGCACCTTCCCTCTCATGCTTTTGACGTAGAAAAGCCACGATCCGGAATGGACCGTGGCTTTCAATCACTTATTCTCCAAGTGATGCTTGGATGAAGTCATGGAATAGACGTTGTGGACGTTCTGGACGCGAAATCAATTCCGGGTGGAACTGTGATGCCACGAACCACTTGTGTTCTGGAATCTCAATGATTTCTACGAGACGACCATCCGGGCTCGTACCTGAGAACTTGAAGCCTTCTGCTTCAAACGCTTCACGGTACTCGTTGTTGAACTCATAACGATGACGATGACGCTCGTAGACGAGCTCTTGATCGTATGCGGCGTGCGCGTTCGTCCCTTTTTCGAGTTTACATGGATAGAGTCCGAGACGAAGTGTGCCGCCAAGGTCTTCAACGTCCTTTTGCTCTGGGAGAAGGTCGATGATCGGATACGGTGTCGATGGATCGATTTCAGCCGTATGGGCACCGTCCAACTTCAAGACGTTACGGGCAAACTCGACCGTCGCAAGTTGCATCCCGAGACAGATTCCGAAGAATGGCACGTTGTTTTCACGAGCAAAACGTGTCGCTTCAATCTTCCCTTCGATTCCACGCTCACCGAATCCACCTGGAACGAGGATTCCGTCCGCATCGCCGAGGATGTCTGAGACGTTTTCAGCCGTCACGTCTTCTGCGTTGATCCAGTCGATGTCGATATCCGCGTTGAACGCATAACCCGCATGTTTGAGTGCTTCCGCGACCGAGATATACGCATCACGCAATTCGACATATTTCCCGACGAGTGCGATTTTCACTTTCTTCTCAAGGTGTGTGACCGTGTGGACGAGTTCTTTCCAAGCCGTCATGTCAGCAGCCGGTGAATTGAAACCGAAGTAGTCGTTGACGAGTTGGTCCATTCCTTGTTTTTGAAGGTTGAGCGGTACTTCATAAAGTGTCGATGCGTCTTGCGCCTCGATGACCGCTTCTTTGCGCGTATCACAGAAGAGGGCGATTTTTTCACGCATGTCTTCTGGGATGTCATGCTCCGTACGAAGGACAATGATATCCGGTTGAATTCCGTAGCTGCGAAGCTCTTTGACACTGTGTTGTGTCGGTTTTGTCTTCATCTCACCTGCGGCACGAAGGTAAGGGACGAGTGTACAGTGGACGTACATGACGTTCTCTTTCCCGATGTCATTCTTCACTTGGCGAATCGCTTCGATGAACGGAAGGGACTCGATATCCCCGACTGTTCCACCAATCTCTGTGATGACGACATCGGCGTTCGTCTCGCGTCCTGCACGGAAGACACGGTCTTTGATTTCGTTCGTGATATGCGGAATGACCTGAACCGTCCCACCGTTATAGTCTCCACGACGCTCTTTCTTCAAGACAGTTGAATAAATGCGCCCTGATGTGACGTTCGCGTTTTGCGACAAGTTGATGTCGATAAAGCGCTCATAGTGTCCGAGGTCAAGGTCAGTCTCAGCGCCATCATCTGTGACGAATACTTCTCCGTGTTGATACGGGCTCATCGTACCTGGGTCAATGTTGATGTATGGGTCAAACTTCTGAATCGTGACGTTGAGTCCTCGATTTTTGAGTAGACGCGCGAGTGAAGCTGCCGTGATCCCTTTACCGAGCGAAGATACTACCCCGCCTGTTACGAAAATGTACTTTGTCATGTTTCTTTCTCCTCTCTTGAATACCAACCATCGGGAAACGAAAAAACAAAAAAAGCAAAAGTGCCCCCGTGAATGGAGGACACTTTTGCTGCATCGTTACGTGCTAAACTAGCCCATGACTAATTTACGCCAGAGACGATACAGTCGTCAAGATATTATTTTTTCTTTTTTTCAAGTCGATGAACACGACTAAAAAAGAAAAAGAGACACGCCTAGCCGGGCGCAATGCCCGGCTTTTTGCGGTCTCTTATAAATCATCCTCGTCTTCGAGATCGAGGTCGTCGTCCAAGTCGTCATCCTTGAAGTCATCAAGGCCTTCTACTTTTTCTTCTTCGTCCTCATCATCGAATTCAGATGAATCGTAATCTTCAACTTTTGCGAATACATCCAAGTCATCTTCGATATCGACGATGCCTTCGTCTGCTTCTTCGAACTCTTCTTCGAATTCGTCAAGTTCACCACGTTGACGTGCTTCGATAACGAGATCTTCATCCGACTTATCGAATGGGTACCAAACGCGAAGCGCCCAACGGTTTGCTCCCAAGTTGACGAACAACCCGTCGATGTTCAAATCGGTGTAAAGTTGTGCGATTTTCTCGAGCTCTTCCTCTTCACTCGCAAACGTATAGTTTTGCTTGATCTTTTCGCGAATCTCATCAAAAGAAACAGGCTGTTCGCCAGTTTCTTGGAGAAGTTCATAAACGAAATCAATCAACGATTTATTCATTAAAGGACACTCCTTTTCCGTCACTAGTTAAACATCACTCCTCATTATAAACAAAAGCGATATGAAAAAGCTAGAGGAAATTATGATTCATTAGATACCTCGGCTCGAATGCGGAACCAATAGACACTAATCAACCCGATATTGAATAACCATGTCAGTCCCAAAACACCAAACATCCAACCTCTCGGGATTTGAAACGATAATTCCGCATTGACCGTCTGTCCAACGTATAACCCGTACCCTAACAGTCCGACCATCAAAAATTAGTAAGACACGACCATTCCGAACCGCTTCCACAATTGAATGAGCAGCGAGGCAAACTCTTTGTTCTCCCCGTACTCTTCAAATAAGTAGGCATGACTCACACTCGAATACATGGTTTGCGTATAGCCACTGACAAATAGTACAGGAATAAAGGCAAGGGGCTCGATAAACCCTAGGAAAAATATGAGGGATGACACGAGTAACACGAGGTACGGATGACGCGCGAAATCATAGATGCGGCTAAACAAAATCCACCCGATCACTCCCGCTAAAAACGAGACGAACACATAAATGAGGAGTACTTGAAATGAATATAAGGAAAGACTTACAAATACTGCCCCAATCAATGTCCAGCCACCAAACAGTCCGATCACGAATGATAGTAATTGCACTTGCCGTGTACGACTCTCTGTAATGAATCGTCGGACCCGCTTTTGGAATAACAACCAACCCACATATGCTAACAAAATAATCATTAGACTAAACACTTCGATATAGCCACGCGCTCCTTCGAGAAGACTGAGCAAACGACTAATCAACGTAAAGACGGTGACCGCGATAAAGGTGCGGAGAAAAGAGCGAGTCTCAAACTGCCATGTCGCCGATTTTTGGAGTGGTAACTTTCGCACGAATAACCACGGTAAAATGAGGCTTACCAAGAATATAGTGATGGCAAGATTATACGACTGCGTCAACGCATAGGAGAACACGGCAATCCAACCGACCAACATCAAAACTAGCGGCCAGGAGCTTCCTCCTTCTTCTTTTGACTCTGAATCATCAGCTGGTTTCAGTTCATTCAATTGCGATAAAATCGTCGTCATGATCGTCCCGACTCCAATTGATCCAACCCCGACTAAAAAGGCGCTCCATTCAATCGCACGCTCAAACGGGAGAACGAAACAAACTAGACCGACAACGAGTACGACCAAGGCGATTAAAAAAGTATCTTTTGAACCACGTCGACCAATGACATACACCCATAGTAAAAGACCAGACATACTCGCCACATAAAAAATAAGGAATGGAATGAGCCGCCCGACTCCTTCTTCCACCGCCATGATGGATAAGAACAAAATTTGGGGAAGGATTTGGCTACTGAGTGCACTGACAATCGTCAACAAGACAATCATATTTTTCACGGTCCGCACCCCTATCTCAAGATTGAATATTCTGCTCTTCCATCATCCTTTCCCATATCTATTTATCGATGAACCTCTTTCACAACACATCGACTTCTCAGTTTCTTCATGTTTCTGTCGATATAGAAGAGAACGCAAGTTTAGATATGACATAAAAGGAGAATAAAATATGCCACTTTTTCGTAAGACCACTTCAACTCATTTCGTCGCTTCCGAAGGTTTTCCCGAGATTCAGACAATCGCCAAGCCATCTGACTCGAGTTTGAGCGGACGCACTCATTATATGGGCTATACGGCGTCTCAAGTGAAACGTCTACAAGACATGGCTCCTCTAGTGGAGTCCGTGCTAGACGAAGTACTTGAAAACGTACTCGATCACTTGATGTTGCAACCGGAAATGGTACAGATTGCGAATGCTTCATCGACGAGAGAACGGTTAAAGAAGGTATTTGCCGATTATTTCCGTAGCCTATTAACAGGAAACATCGATGACAAGTTCTTAGCCATGCGAAAACGAATGGGACAGACGCACCATCATTTTGCCGTTCCTGTCGTTTGGTTCTTGGCGACGTATTCCGCATTTAACACGTTGCTCATCCCAAAAGTCGTCGAGACGTATCAACATGACCCGGCGACTTTGACAGAATCGCTTTTGGCGTTATCACACGCGATGAACTTAGACGCACAAATCGTCACCGAGCAATACGTCAATGCTCGTCTCGATGAACTCGAGTCCGCGAACGAGGCCCGTGCCACATTGTTAAGCGACGTCTCACGCGTCAGTGCAGAAGTCGCTACGACGATGGACCGAACGGGACACGCCATGTCTGAAACAAGCAACCGTGCGCACCAAGTCCTTGCAGAAACGGAACAAACGGAAAAGATGAGTCGTCATTTAATGACATTGACACACACGAACGGAAATCAAATCGAACAGATGGAAGCGGAGTTCAAACAGTCGGCCATCTACGTCGATACTTCGCTCGATCGAATCACTGCCCTAAAAGAAGGTTCTCAAGATATTGTTAGTATGACCAAGAGCATCGAACAAATTGCTAACCAAACGAACTTGCTCGCCTTGAACGCTTCGATTGAAGCGGCTCGTGCAGGGGAACATGGAAAAGGGTTCGCCGTCGTCGCCACCGAAGTGCGCACACTCGCGGAAAACGCAAAACAACTGAGCAGTCAAATCAATGTACTCATTCATGAAAATGAGACGAACATTGCGGCCCTCCTCGAGCAAATGGGGAAAATGCATCGGACGAACGATGAAGCGATGCGTCAACTAAACGCCGTCAAGTCTGGCTTTTCGACCGTTCAAGAAGAGATGGGGCAATACGTCCTTTCGTTTGAACGAAACAAGCAAGACCTCGGGCAGATGGTCGAAACCATTTCATCCATCAATGAAACGACACAAGGGTTATCTCATCTGACCTCTTCACTTCTCTCCACCGCTGAGATGCAGTAAACAAACAAGGCACGGTCCGCGGACCGTGCCTTGTTTTATTATTGGACAACTGGTTCTGGAATCTCGATGGCCTGCAGCGAGCGATCGAGCAATTCGACGACATCGAACGTGCCGACCGTCTCATCAACTTCCTTCGCTTTCGTTCCATCTGATAACATCGTCAAGCAGTACGGACATGCCGATCCGATGACCGTCGGTTTCGTTTCAAGCAACTGTTCCGTCCGAGCCACGTTGACACGTGTCCCGACTTTTTCTTCCTGCCACATGAGACCACCACCCGCTCCACAGCACATGCCGTTTTCACGGTTACGTGTCGCTTCGACGAGCTCGACACCCGGTATGCGTTCGAGGACGAATCGTGGTGCATCATAAATGCCGTTGTAACGACCGAGGTAACATGAGTCGTGATAGACGACACGTTCATTCACTTGAAGATCCGGCTGGATTCGACCCGTATCGAGCAACTCCGCGAGCAACTCGGTATGGTGATACACTTTCACGTCAGTCAAACCGAAGTCCGGATACTCATTTTTGAAGGTGTTGTAGGCGTGTGGGTCGACTGTGACGATTTTTGTCACCCCATACTTCTCAAAGAGTTTAATGTTCGCTTCGGCGAGTTCTTGGAAGAGCAACTCGTTTCCGATTCGACGTGGAGTATCCCCTGAGTTCTTCTCTTCATTTCCAAGAATAGCGAATGAGACGCCCGCCTTGTTCAACACGCTCGCAAAGCTCTGCGCGACTTTTTGGCTACGGCTATCGTAAGAGCCCATCGCACCGACCCAGAAGAGATACTCAAATTCTTCTCCCGCTTTTTTCTTCTCTTTCGTCGTCGGGATGACGAGCTCTGTATCTTTGCGCCAGTTCTCGCGTTCTTTCCGGTTCATTCCCCACGGGTTTCCTTGACGCTCGATATTCGCGACCGTGCGCTGCGCTTCTGGGTCCATTTTTCCTTCCATCATGACGAGGTAACGACGAAGGTCGATGATTTTATCGACGTGCTCGTTCATGACCGGACATTGATCTTCACAGTTACGGCATGTCGTACACGCCCAGATTTCTTCTTCCGTGATGACGTTACCGATCAATTCGTCTGCAACGAGCATATGTCCATCTTGCGCCGCTGCTGCAATTTCAGCACCTTGCGTGTTTTGGAACATGAGTGCCGGTGCCCACGGTGATTTTCTCGTGACCGCCGCACCCTTCATATTCATATGGTCACGAAGCTTGACGATCAAGTCCATCGGCGACAACATCTTCCCAGTTCCGGTTGCCGGACATACATTCGTACAACGTCCGCACTCGACACAGGCATATAAGTCGACGAGTTGCTTCTGGTTAAAGTCTTCAATCTTGTTGACCCCGAAGACAATCTCTTCATCCGACTCCTCCGCTTCTTCCATCGCTGAAAAATCAACAGGTGCCAAGCGACCGACTTTGTGTGTGCGGCCGAGCCAAACGTTGAGCGTACCGGCGATCAAGTGCGCGTGTTTACCTTGCGGAATGTAGACCATGAAGCTGAGTAAGAATAAGAGGTGCATCCACCAAAAGACAACGAACAAGGCGAAAGCGACCGAGCCTGGTACCCAAGAGAATACAGACCCGATGAGTGTCGCGACCGGTTCACCCCACATCGGGAGCTCTTCCTTGTAGACGAGGTAAAACCCGTTCCCAAATAAGACGGAAACCATCAACCCGCCGATGAAGATGAGGGCGAGACCTGCTAAGAAGTTTCGTTTCAAGCGTACGAGCTTCTCGACGTAACGACGGTAGAATCCCCAAACAACCGCGACGAGAATCATGAGCATGACGATTTCTTGCATGAATGTGAAGATTGGATAAAGTGGACCGAGCGGAATGTGTGGGAAGCGCGTTCCGACCGCTAGTCCTTTCCAAATAAAATCAATCGCCCCGAATTGGACGAGGATGAAGCCATAAAACATCATGACGTGAATGGCGCCACTCTTTTTATCCTTCAACAATTTCTTTTGACCGAACACGTTGATCATGACCTGTTCAAGTCGTTCTTTGTTCGTTTGGCGCCATTCTGCTTTTTTCCCGAGCTTGATGAACGTATAGCGCTGATGAACCAGCGTAGCAAATAAATATACACCATAGCCGAGGACGAGCAAGAATAGAATCCAGTTGACCATTAAAAATGTAGACATCCCCAAAACTCCCCCTTATGAAAACGGATTCAATCTTGAATTCAGTATATCAAATGATGAATGAACAGTCATTCATTTTTGTGAAGTTCTCGTTAGAAGTTTAGAAGATGTTTCAAGATGAGCAATAATCCCCCATAACTGCATACCGCCAATACAAATGTGCGGAAGTGCAGATTTCGATCCGACGGGAGTTCAAACTTCACGATATTGAGAATCATTGCTCCAGCTACGAACGCAAAGCAGAGCGCTTCGATGTGCGCAGCCAAGTCAATCCAGCGTGAAACGAACCCACCGAGCAAAATCCCGCCGCTCAACAAGTAGCGTCCTTGTCGCACGTAACGTTCTCCATAGTGCCGATTCAAGTCATGACCAAGCGCTAAAAAATGCACGCCGAGCGCTGTCGCATAGAAGCTTCTCGCAACGAACGTCACCGAATCGGCCGTCACGACATACGCCGAAAATGTCATGTATGCCGTGAGAAGTGTCACCTGTAGCCAATACGAAACGGCCCGATCGACCGCCTCATCTTGAAAGTGAGGGGTTCGAACGAACCGCATTGTACCGTAGAACACCGTGAATCCGATGAGACTGACGATGTAGATTTCTGAAGGTAACGCCAAATTCAACCAATCGACGCGAAGCGTGTCCTGGCGTTTGTTCAACGACGGCAAAAGATACATGAAGAAATATGTGATGGCGATCCCGCTTGAGAAAGAGAACCATTTCTTTGAAGGTACGGTCTCTTCCCGAAACAAATAAATGCCGAAGAAGTTAATCAGCGCCAAATAGATGATAATCCAGTTCGCCATCTCGTCTTCACCCTCTCAAGTCAATCCAAAACCGCTCGACGATCGTCCCGTCTTCTTCCGTGTACGGTGTGTCCGCAACGCCCCCATTGTTTAA
Source organism: Exiguobacterium sp. s22 (assembly GCF_018617455.1). GTDB lineage: Bacteria > Bacillota > Bacilli > Exiguobacteriales > Exiguobacteriaceae > Exiguobacterium. Next base: position 92,468 of record NZ_JACSKD010000009.1, on the reverse strand, counting down.
AATGACTTGACGGGAAGCGACGTTAGTCCGGTTACACGTGATGAGTGCACGCTCAATGCCAAGTTCTTTTACTTTCTCGAGCGCAAGTTGCAGTTGGATGGTAGCAAGTCCGCGTCCGCGCGCACTCGGTTTCACCCCGTACCCGACATGCCCACCAATCTTCAAAAGTGATTCATTCAACTCGTGACGAATGTTCGCCGCCCCGAGAAGCTCTTTCCCGTCCGTGAGCCAATACGTCGTGCTCGGGACCCAACCTTCCTCTACGTTCTCACGTAACTCTTTCTGACGTAACGTGTTGACGTATGCCTCGAAGTCCGTCGTTTCACGGTCCACCGAAGTCGGGACGATTCGCTCATCGCGTTCATACCATTCCTCTAAAAATGCGAGAATCTCTTCTTTTTGTTCGACAGACGTCTTGATTAGTCTCAACATCCCATTTCCCCCTTTATTCCTTTCCATTCGTGTTCTCTAAATTGATTTCCTTGTTCCTTCATCTTAGAGAACAAATTATCGAAGTAAAATGGACGTCCAGAACGAATTGTGTCCCCCTTTCAGGCATAAAAAAAGAGCCATCCTGTTCAGATGACACTTTCGCTATGCTTACTCTTCGAGTCCGAGACGCTGCGGCATATGTGGCGCGAGTTGTCTCGCTTCCTCTAACCGTCCCGCTTCGACGAGCGTATGGAAATGTAAAAACTGTTCGTGTGATGCATCGCTGATGGCAGCCAAATAATCGACGTACCGATCGTAAACCGCTTTGTCTTCTGGGCGTGCCTCGATGAGTGCGATATACAGGCGAACCGTATCTTCTCCATAAAGAAGCGGGAACTCATCATTCAATTGAAGCAGTTTATCGATTGAATTGACATCGACCCCGTTCTCCTGGTCATAATGTGCAATCACTTGTTCGGCATGATCTTCAAGACGACCGCGCCACTCTTCATACTCTTCTTCGTTCGTTTCGAGCATCTCAAACCAGTCTTCATTTAACATTTCTTCAATCTTGTTTACGCGTTCTGTAAAGTTCATACGTCATCTCCTCCTTCAAATGTCCATGCGACATGTACCTCATATATCCCTACATCTTCTTCGTTCATGGATAATTCATATACGAACGTACATGATTCTTCGGACACATCGAGTCGCGATGTCGTCGTCGCCATCGTCATCGACATATATGGATTCTTGTATAAGCTTTGCGTGAAGCGACCTTCGATGAAGGAGTGATTCATCTCGATCGGTCCTTTGCAGATGAGTGCCAATCGTTCCGGCGTATACTTGATTGTCGTCGGGACCGGTCCGTCCTCTTGTTGTTGGTCAAACATGAGAATAAATCCCGTCTTCAATGGATAATATAATCCACCCATCGTTAACTCAATCGCTTCCGGAATATCACTCATCCGTGTTGTTTGCTGGACACGCACGCGAAGTGGTTCAATCGCCATGCTCATCCCCCTTTCCGTCAACTCATCGTACCATATTTAGCAGGAATCGTTCTATCGACGGTGCTTCGTTTTCACATAGACAAGATGATCTACCCACTCATCGTTCTCATAGATGAACCCATCTCTCGTGCATTCGTATGTCATCCCGACACGCTCCGCAAGACGAATGGACGCCTCATTGCCGAGATTGATATGTGCCTCGATTCGTTGAAAGTTCAACTCGTCAAAAGCGATGCGCATTGCCAGGTCGACTGCTTCTGTGCCATACCCCTGGCCCCAATGCTGATTATGAATCGTATACCCGACCCTCCCCCATTGAAACGCATCTCGCGCAAGCGTAGAAAAATCCCCCATACCAAGGTGTGCCCCATCGTCAAGTCGGAAAATGGCGAAGACATGTGCCTCGTCTTCAAGCGCAAGTGACTGATGATTGTCAACTAGCTGGTCAAACCAAACGGACGTACAGTCGCTCATGTCTAACTTCCCAGGATCATACTCATGTTGCGAAACAAGACGATTGGTGAAGCCACTTAACCACGCGTCATAATCTTGTTTCTCTAACGGTCGTACGATGATTCGCTTTGTTTTCGTTGATGTATAAATCGATTCAATCTCTCAGGTCCCCTTCCTATTGGTTTTATACAGTCAGAAAAACTTCTTCCACTTTCCTTCCGAAATCACATCGACCTTTCCATCCTTCACACGAATTGCGGTCTCGTCGTCAATCGCATAAGCTGGTGCTTGTAATGTTTCCGCCCAATCCGCTGCATGACGTGATGTGTTCCCCGGTAACATTTCATGGTCGAGGTGCGGAAAAATCGAGAAGTCGACAAACCCTAACGTCTCATCGCTCTGCTCATCGGATGAACGCCATCCGACAAACTCCTCGCCGATTCGTGGAGTCATCACCATGCTCCCCGCACTCAATCCGACGTAGACTCCATTCCAAGAAGGGAGTAACGCCGCCACCCCGGACTGTTCCATCCAATGATGTAAAAAGAGCGGGTCGCCACCGTTCACTAACAGGACGTCGGCCTGTTCAAACGTCGGTCTCCACACCGATTCATCAATACTCGGAAGCGCGCTCAGTTCGAGCACCCCAACCGACTTCCAACCTAACTCACACATCGGGGTCGAGAAATTCCCATTGAAAAAGTTCCATGCGTGTTTCGTCCCCCCATTCAATGCATAAATGGCTGTCGGTATACAGAGTGCCTCACACTCCTCAATCGGTTTACCCAATAATTCCAGAAGCGCTCGTTTGATGCTTTCGTTCTTAATACCTGCTGACGTTAATAATAGTCTCATCTATCATTCCTCCTTTTTCATCTCTATAAAGAGTTCGCATGAGTCACCTTTATCCCCTCTATTCACAACAAAAGGCCGCAGACGAATTTTCGTCCACGACCTTGGAGTTTTGAAACATTAGCTAATTTTATACACACGGCCTTCGAACGGCTTCAAGTGAAGAAGCGTCGATTCAACGTCGCCTTCAATCGGCATGTTGCTCAAGACGACATCTTGCGCACGAAGCGTTTGACCCATATCGGACATCGTCTCTTTCGCCGTCAAGTTCGTGACGACGAGGTACTGCGTATCACCGAGCGTACGCGTATACGCATAGACTTCCGGGTGATCTGGCAAGACGACATCATACACCCCGTATACAAACGTCTCATCGTCTTTACGGAGTTGGATCATCTCTTTATAGAAGTTAAAGATGGAGTCCTCATCTTCAAGCTGTGATTCGACGTTGATGTCTGTATAGTTCGGATTGATGCCGAACCATGGTTTCTCCGCGAACGTGAAGCCAGCGTTCGGTGCGTCACTCCACTGCATCGGTGTGCGCGTGTTGTCGCGTGACGAGTTCCATGTGATGCGCATCATCTCGTCATGACTCTTCCCTTGCTCGACACCGATATAGTAGCGATTGCGTGTCGCGATATCGTCATATTGGTCGATTGAATCGAATTTGACGTTCGTCATCCCAATTTCTTGACCTTGATAGATGAATGGCGTTCCTTGCATGAGGAAGTACATCATCGCAATCGACTTCGCACTTTCTTTCCAGTAACGTTCGTCGTCTCCCCATTTCGAGACCGTACGTGTCTGGTCATGGTTTTCGACGTAAAGGGCGTTCCATCCGTCGGCTTCAAGTCCTTTTTGCCATTTCGTCAACACGTTCTTCAAATGGACGACATCGAGTTTCGAATCGGCATCTTCACTCCATAGGTCCATGTGTTCGAATTGGAAGACCATGTTCATCTTCCCTTCCTTTTCACCGACCCATAGATGGGCATCGTCAGGTGATACCCCGTTCGCCTCACCGACCGTCATGATGTCATGTTTATTGAACGTCTCGTCACGAAGCTCTTCTAAATAGTCGTGAATCCCGTCCACGTTCATGTGCATCTCGAACGACGGTACGAAGTCGAGGTCGTTCGGGTTCGGCAAGTCGGCGAACGTCGGATTCTTGCGGATGTGGCTGATGGCATCGACACGGAACCCGTCGATCCCTTTTTCGAGCCACCAGTTGATCATGTCGTATACGGCTGTACGCATCTCAGCGTTTTCCCAGTTGAGGTCCGGCTGTTTCTTCGAGAAGACGTGCAAGTAGTATTGCTCCGTCGCTTCATCGAATTCCCAAGCCGAGCCGCCAAAAATGGATTCCCAGTTATTCGGCTTCGATCCGTCCGGTTTTCCGTCACGCCAGATATACCAGTCGCGCTTCGGATTGTCTTTTGAGCTCTTCGATTCAATGAACCAAGGGTGCTCATCCGACGTATGGTTGACGACGAGGTCGAGCAATAGTTTCATACCGCGCTGATGCACCTCGTCCAATAAGCGGTCGAAGTCTTCCATCGTACCGAATTCGTCCATGATATCTTGGTAGTCACTAATGTCATACCCGTTGTCATCGTTTGGCGATTTATACATCGGACAAATCCAGATGACGTCAATGCCGAGGTCTTTTAAATAGTCGAGCTTATCAATGATTCCTTGAATGTCTCCGATTCCGTCTCCGTTCGCGTCATAAAAACTGCGCGGATAAATCTGATAGGCGACGGCTTCTTTCCACCAGTTGCGTTTAAGCGTTTGTGTTTGTTGTTGTTCTCGTTGTAAAAGTTGCATGTGATCTAGATACTCCTTATCCCAAAACTCACTGCTCATCATTTATAATTATCTTATTCGTGCTGTGAACTTTATATCATTAGCGCAATCGTTTGCACGATGCAATAAATTTATCTTACCAAAAAACATTCGATGATACAAAGATGTTTCATCAGCATACTCAACGTGTACCCTACACGATTTTGAAAAGAAATGAAAGCGAGGTGCTTCATCATGTTTCGAATTGCCACAATCGACGATTTTACAGCAGTCGATCAATTGATTGTAAAGAAAGCAAAAGAATTCCAAGCAGCCGGGAAGTCACAATGGGTCAAATATTTAGAGCCGAGCCGTTCCGATTATGTCCGTCACGATTTGACGAACGGGACGGTGTTTGTGTACGAACGAGATCAACAAGTCGTCGGTGCCGTCAGTCTCATCCCACCGACCGATTGGGACCATAATCTATGGAATGACGTGAACGGTGCCGTCTATTTGCATCGCCTCGTCACGGACTCGAGCGCGAAAGGTGAACGCATCGGAGAACGTTTGATGCAACATGCCTTAGCAAACACGGCTACGACCATTCGATTGGATTGTGTCGCGGACAACGCCTTCTTGAATAACTACTATCCTCAGTTCGGCTTCCGCTATATCGGTGAACGAAACGGATTCTCATTATTTGAAAAACAGGCTTGACCTTGACGCGACGTCAACCTTTACGCTTGTGCTAAGGAGGTGAAGGGATGTATTCGATTCAACAACTTGCGTCACTCGCCGGAACGACAACGCGAACGCTTCGGCATTATGATGCAATCGGTCTTCTCGTTGCGAGTCGCGACGTCAACGGCTATCGGCGTTATTCTTCGAGCGATGCGGAACGGTTGCAACTCATCTTACTCTATCGCACGCTCGATGTTCCCCTCGATCAAATCGGAGAATTGCTTGATTCGACGACGTTCAACCGGATTGATGTGTTGAGCGAGCATATCGAGGCGTTGCGACAGAAAGCCGCCTATTTCGCGCAGCTCGCCGAGACGGCAGAAGCGACCCTCACCTCACTCAAAGGAGGGATTCCGATGGATGACAAATCATTGTTTGACGGATTGTCTTACGAGGAGATTCAAGCTCACGAGGCGAAGCATCAAGATGAGGTACAAGAGCGTTGGGGAGACAGTACAGCTTACAAAACCGCGCAAGAACGGGCATCGACACGTTCCAAAGAAGACTGGGAACGGATCAACCAAATGCAACTCGATTTAATTGCGCCACTCGTCGATCTATATCGCGAACACGTCGCTATCGAGGATGAACGAGTCCAATCGATTGTCAAAGACAATCATCGCTTCATCGACACGCACTTTTACGATTGTTCGCTCGACATGTTCAGTGGACTCGGACAGATGTATGTGGCGGATGAGCGATTCACGGCATTTTATGATTGCTTCGAGCCAGGACTCGCTATGTATTATAACGAGGCCATCCAATTCTATTGTATCGCTAACAGCTAAGTCCAAGCCTCAGGCTTGGACTTTTTGTCGTCGCTCGGTGTCTTGCTGCGACCCTTTCTGAAGTTGTTCCCGTAACATCGGCAAACCCTCTGCTAAATAGATATAAGGGAATGTTGAAAAATTGTCTGACCCGCCTGTGTACAATACCTCGCTCGTAAGAGGGGTCCACCCCTTCTTCGTCCACTGACAAATTTGAATTTCTTTTCTTGACGTGTAGGTATGAAACCCCCAATATGCATGCCTTTGGCTTTCTGCCAGGGTCGGAGTAAGTTTAAAAATGGGACATCTCATTTCCTGCAAAAAGCGTTCATCCAGATCAGCCGCTTCGTGTAAGATGATCACATCGGGTCGCAGGTGTCGAATGACATGTTCCGCTTTTTGGTCGTTCAAAGAAACGACACGTGTCATTCGTTGTTCCGGGATGGACTGTTCCTCGAAAGGATATCGTGTTTTTAACTCCTCAATCCGTTCTTTGCTAAATAAACGCATCATTGGGGTCATGAGGTGCATATACGACTGTTGTAAAAGTTCTTTCCACGTTGTGACGTACGTCGGAGCAGGGCCATCTTCCATGACCACGTGCGTGACACCTAAATCACGAACCGCTTGATAAACAAAGGGTGAACTCCAGTGGTCTCCCATACACAACACCATTCGCATCCTCTCATCTCCCCCCACTCTGATTTGCAGTTTGTCGCATTTCTGAGACGGCCACATCAAACGAACCAAACATTTGTTGAATGTCCTTTAAGGTCGGACGGTTCCCCTGCTCTTTTTGCCATACTTCATATCCCCATGGCGAGAGTGATGTCAATTGTGCATCCGCCTCGTGTAGCGCATCCATCATTTGTTTTTCTGTGAACAGTTCTCGCGTGGAAATCCCGATCTCATCTAATGCTTGGGACCATGACCCAAAACGTCGCACCACTTTCGTGATACTCGGTCGTTGATGTTGTTTCGCCCATCTCGCATAGGCGGTCGAGGTAAACGGATGCACTTCTTCATTGGCATCTAGTAGCGCCTGGATGATTTCACATTTTTGATCAATTGAAATAATGCTCTTTAAATTCGCTTCAATCAAGGCCACTTTCCATGATCCGAATTGAATGACGACCTCTGTCAGCGTTGGAGCATGGTTCGTCATCGCCCACTTTCGGTAATCTGCGCTATTGAAGGTATCATGTTCTTTCGCCGCCTCACGGAGCATTTGAATCATTTCTTTCTTTGTAAAACGTGGTGTCTGTTGTTCTAGACCCGCCAGTCGCAATACATTCGTCCATGACCCGTACATTTCCAACAACTCGATCACGGTGACACCGCCATGGATTCGCTGCCATTTCTGATACATGTAGATGGTGAGGCGACCGTCCGAAGAAGCCTCTTTTAAATGATCAATCAGTTGTTGCTCTCCCATGTCGCCTCCCCCTTACGTAATCGAAGTATCGGCTCATCCTACTTCACGACTACTGATTTGTGCGAACAGATGAAGCTGGCGACTCAAAATCTTAGTCTCATCAAATTTCTCTTCCACCACTTCACGCCCGCGCCGTCCGAACGAATCACACTGATCCGGGTGTTCAATGAACCAGCGCATCGCCAACGCCAAGGCGTCCGGTCGACCGACCGGGACAAGAAATCCGGTCTCTCCATCCGTCACTTCTTCTCGACAGCCACGGATATCTGTCGCGATCACCGGCAATCCGGACGCCATGGCCTCAAGAATAGAGCGCGGTAATCCTTCTCGGTAAGAGGGGAGTAAAAAGACATCGTGTGCTGCAAATAACGAAGGGGTATCCCGAACAAATCCGGCATAGTGAATCTGTGGATTTTTTGCTAAATGTGCCTCTACCTGTTTCGCCGTCTCTTGGTCACGTTCGCTCGTCATCAATTCTCCGGCGATGGTCAAGGTCGCATTCGGATAATGTTCCGTCAGTTCATCAAACGCTTGGAGCAAATCCAAAATCCCTTTTTCTTGAACGAGACGCCCTACAAACAGGAATTTTAGACTGTCGGGGGAAATGAATTTTTCCGTTGGATAAAAGCGCGTTAAATCAATCCCGTTGCCAAGATGCATCAATCGTTCATCTTGTTTAAAGTGTCTCGTTTTGGCGAGTGAGTAATCTTCTTCGCTTTGAAGTAATAACCAATCGGTCGCCAATGCCGCAAGTGACTTCTCTAACCAAAAGACGAGTTCGTATGCGATTCGTCCCATCCGTTCGTGGAAATAGAACCCGTGCGCGGTATAGAGAATATGAGGTGTCCTGGCAATCCGGGCCGCAACTCTTCCTAACGCTGCGGCGACCGGTGTGTGAACATGAATCGCATCATATTTTTCACGACGCAATAGCCTGACCAGTTCTTGAATGGTTTGTAAGTTTCGGCGAGGACTAAATTTCCGATCGATCGGAAGCGTATGAATGACCCATCCTTCTTCTCGAAGTCGATCTGTCCGATCCCCATAAGCACACGCGACGTCCACTTCATGCCCTTCCGCTTTCAATGACTCAATGAGAGGACGTAGCAACACATCCGCTGTCATGTCGACTGCACAAAATTGAAGGATTTTTAGAGGCGCCATAAGTGCACCTCCTCCGGCTTCATCGCACGATCGAGCATGCCTTTCAAGTCAATGACGATTCCTCGTCCGAGTTTCAACTGACGCTCTGCAATCTTCCAGCCTTCTTGCACGAACTCATCGTGAGAGACGGCATAGATGACGACATCCGCTGGTTTTAAGTCACAGTATGATTTAACCTCAATCCCATATTCGCGGCGTACCTCTTCCGGATCGACGAGCGGGTCGCACACTTGTACTTCTAAACCGAATTCTTCGACCTCTCGAATCAAGGAAGCGACTTTCGAGTTTCGAATATCACTCACGTTTTCTTTGAAGGACATACCCATCACCGTGACACGAGACCCAAGGATGGCCATATTTTGACTGATCATCGTTTTGATGAGCGATGTAGCAACGAAACGACCCATCGTCTCATTGATTCGGCGTCCTGCTAAAATCACTTCCGGATGATAGCCGAGCATTTCCGATTTCATCGTCAAGTAGAATGGATCGACACCGATACAATGGCCTCCTACAAGACCAGGTCGGAAGTTAAGAAAGTTCCACTTTGTTCCCGCTGCCTCTAACACTTCAAGCGTATCGATGTTCATCCGATCAAAGATAATGGCTAATTCATTCATCAACGCAATGTTCAAATCACGTTGCGTATTCTCGATGACTTTCGCTGCTTCGGCCACTTTAATCGAGGAGGCACGATGAACCCCAGCGTCGACCACTGTCTCATAAACAGCTGCCACCACATCTAACGTTTCTTCATCTTCCGCTGCCACGACTTTTTTAATCGTCCGGAACGTATGCTCACGATCCCCCGGATTGATTCGTTCAGGAGAATAGCCGACTTTAAAATCAATCCCAGCCCGGAGCCCTGATGTTTTTTCAAGTAATGGGACACATTCTTCTTCTGTCAATCCTGGATAGACTGTTGATTCATAGACGACGATTGTACCAGGTCGTAAATGAGATCCGACGGCACGAGTCGCGCTACAGATCGGACCTAAATCCGGTTGATTTTGATCGTTAATCGGTGTCGGCACGGCTACGATGATAAAATCTGCCTCTTCTAGTTTTGTGACATCCGTCGTATATAAAACGGCTGCCTGCTCGAGGTCGACCGATTCCACTTCTCGTGTACTATCCAAATGGAGGTTAAGTTCATTGATCCGTGTTTCATTGATATCTACTCCGATAACATCGCCCACACCGCCTAATGCGACGGCGACAGGCAATCCGACATATCCTAGCCCAACAACAGCAACGTGACGATTGGCAATGGTTTTTCGTGTTGTGCGTGATTCTGAGATGAGTTTATCCATGTCCATCTGCCTCCTAAGACTCGGAATTATGCGGTTTTATCAATCACAATGATTTTTCCATTTGGTCCCCGTGGAATCGACTGTACGGGGGTCAAGGTAATCTCGACTTCTTTACCAAACAGAAGTTCAAGCTCGTGCTTCAAAATCTCTTCATGTTCGGGTTTAAAGCGTTCACGATCTGGAACATACTTGAGTTCGATATGATATACATCCGATTGTCGATATTGCGTTTGGATGACCGAGTTCGGTAAGCTACGAACGACAGTGGTCAAATCCCCTTCATAAATTTTTCGTTGATCTGGGGTAAGCACGTAATTGCTTTCACGTCCCTCAATCGAGGTGACATACGTTCCACCTTGCCCACACGCGCATGTTCCTTCCCCGATTTTCATTCGATCTCCAATCCGATAACGAATGAGCGGGGTTCCGTGCGTCGTAAAGCTCGTCACAAGAATCTCTCCATCCTCTCCGTAAGGTTCAATCACGCCCGTTTCATGATGCAAATGCATATTCCCATGAGAACATTCCGTTAAGATCGGGGCCCCTTCGGATGAGGCGTATTGGTCAAAGACCGGGGCTTGGAATGCCTCTTCTAACAACGCTCTACCTTGAGGTGTAATCGTTTCGGAGGTTGGAAAAATGGCGAGTAACTGGAACTCGAGTTGAATCTGATTTTCTTTAATGTATTTTGCCAGTTCAATCATGGCAGATGGCGCACTATCTAAGACGACCGGTTTAAATGCATTCAATGCGGCGACGTAATGTGGGATGGTTTCCGGCTTAATATGATAAAGAGAAAGTAACAATTGATGGAGCGGACGATTGTAGCGCCAAAATATCGGCTTTTCCTGATTCGGATCACAGATTGCACGTCCTGTAAAACTGGCACGCTTCATCCCTTTTCGAAAACCATGCTGCGCCTTAAAGAAATCCACGTGCGCCATTCTTTTCTGGTAGTCTTCTTTTGTGAAGTGAACCTGTAAAGAGGCTCCTGTCGTTCCCCCGGTCCGTCCTAAAATATCTATTTTAATGTTGGAGTGAATGTCCGGGGTTTTTCGTACCGTTTCTTTCTCTAGCACCGGGATACGCTTCAAATCTTCTATCGAATTCAAAGGGAGCGTAATATCATTCTCTTTAAACAATCGTTGATAGTACGTATTGTGTGTCTCACAAAATTGAAGAAACGCATTGAGCCGCTTCAATTGATCTGCTTCAACGACTTCTTTTTCTTTCGACCGATTGGCTAATACGACCAACTCATTCGCATACGTCCGACCATATCGTTCCTGCCATAACTTCATTCCATACAATGATGTCATCCACTGTTGTACCGAAATTGGTGATTTCATGTATAGATCACGTAGTGCAATCCCTGCCATAGTGTCGTCTCCTCTCATCTATGCGTGAAGTCGTTTCACGACCCGCACTTTTCCGTTTTTTTCTTTTTTAATACTGCTGACACTTTTCATGAATACTTTCATCCGTGATGTAAAGAGGCGCTCGACTTCATTTTTGAGTACCGCTTCATGCTCTGGTTCAAATCGCTCTTCGTCTTTCACATACAACATTTCAATCTCATCAATTTGATGCTGAAGCACCTGAATTTGAACGATAGAATTCGGCAACACTCCGACAGCAGCCGTCAAATCACCTTCAAACACTTTATAACCTTCCGGTGTCTCGACATAATTCATTTGACGACCATCGATCGATTCGATGATTGTATCTTGGTCATCACACGGACAACTCGTATCACTGATTGTCATCCGATCACCGATTCGATAGCGAATGAGCGGTGTGCCGTGTGTGGTGAAACTCGTGACGAGCGCTTCTCCAGAACCATCTGTCTCGATGATTCCCATCTCAGGTCGCAAGTGCATTTTTCCTTGTTCACATTCCGTCACGATCGGCGCTCCTTCAGAAGAGGCGTATTGGTCAAACACCGGGGCCTGAAACATTTCTTCAAGTAACAAGCGACCCGATGGCGTGAGGGTCTCCGAAGTCGGGAATAATGCGACCGGTTGAAACGATAACGTTTTCTCATGTCTTTTTAAATATTTGGCGATTTCAAGCATATCGGAAGGTGAGCCGTCGAGTGCAGCAGGCCGAAACCGATTCAACGAATCAATGTAATATGGAATCGTCGCCGGATTGGAATGAACGACTGAATACAACATCTGTTTCATCGGTGCGTTGTATCGCCAATACACCTCATTTTTTTGGGCTCGTGGACAAATCATTCGTCCGGTGAAGCTAGCTCGTTTCATCCCTCGATAAAAACCATGCTGTTCTTTGAAATAATCAAGGTGTGCCATCCGAATTTGATAATCATATTCGGTGAAGCGTACTTGAATCGATTTTCCTGTCGTTCCACCGGTCATACCGATGATCGGGGCATGAATATCAGAAAAAATGGTTTCATCTGTTCGTAACGTTTCCTTCTCTAATGGCGGAATTCGTTCAAACTCCTCTAGTCGTTCGAGCGGTAGAGAAATACGATGCTTTTTAAAGAGGCGGCGATAATAGGCGTTATGCCGATTACAAAACGTTAAAAATTGATTTAAGTGATTTAACCTCGCATCTGGCGAGCTCCCTTGTGTACGTCTCAGTCGTTCGAGTTCTTGTTGATAGTACGGACCGTATCGCTCCCGGTATAGCTTGATTCCATATAACGAAATCAACCAGTTTTGAATGCGAATCGGTGAATTAGCATAGATTCGGTCCTGGATTATCCCCATTATTCAATGCCCTCCTTTAGCACTTGATGATAGGTAAGGTACCAATCAATAAATGCGTTTACGCCGTCTTGAATGGAAGTTTGCGGTTGAAAATCAATCGATTCGTATAGAGAAGATGAGTCCGCAAAGCTAGCAGGCACATCGCCTGCTTGGAGAGGGAGCAACCGAAGGATTGCCTTTTTGCCGACACGTTCTTCAATCGTTCGAATAAAGTCCATCAACGACACGGGTTGTTGATTCCCGATGTTATACACACGGAACGGGACGTCACTTCGGTCAGGAAGCGGTTGTTTATAGTCGAACTCTTCTTCTGCCATCGGTTCGATATCCATGAGTCGGACAATCGACTCAATGATGTCATCGATATATGTGAAATCACGCTCCATCTCGCCGTAATTGTATACATCGATCGGTTCACCTTTTAAGATCGCCTCCGTGAATTTGTACAGTGCCATATCCGGCCGTCCCCAAGGTCCGTAGACACTGAAGAATCGTAGGCCCGTTGTCTTGAGTCCGAATAAATGACTGTACGTATGAGCCATCAGCTCATTGGCTTTTTTCGATGCAGCGTATAGAGATAACGGATGGTCGACCGGATGCTGTTCAGAAAATGGCATCGCTTGATTCGAGCCATAGACCGAGCTCGATGATGCGTAAATCAACTGATCTACCGGATAATAACGACACGCCTCCAATATATTTAAGAAGCCAACGATATTTGATTGGATATAGGCGTCCGGATTTTCTAAACTGTATCGCACCCCCGCCTGCGCCGCTAAATTGACCACGATTTGAGGTCGCGTTTTTTCAAAGACACGCGTGATCGCCATCTTGTTTTCAAGGGCGTCCCGATATAATTTGAACCGCGGATGGGTCAACACATGAAGTCTTGATTCTTTTAGTCTCGGGTCATAATAATCGTTGACCACATCAATCCCAATGACATGGTGACCTTCTTTTAATAACCGTCGAGCCAGATGAAATCCGATGAACCCGGCTACCCCGGTGACGAGCACTGTTTTCTTCATAACGACTTCCTCCTTTGCGCTGACTCGTTGACTCGCATCCGTACCGGTTCAATTTGTGGACCGAAAATACTCTCCATCACTTCTTCTGGTAATTCGTTATTGGCGACAAACAATAAGAAAGAGGTGAGTCCGTTCGATTGATCGAGCAGATGCTCAATCGTTTTTAAAATCGGATCGACCGATTTAAACGGTCTCGTACAACCGACAAAGATTTTTTCATATACTTGATTCGTATGTTCGCTCGAGGCAAGTAGTTCTTCGAACAACTTTTCACCAGGGCGAATACCACTGAACTGAATCGGGATTTGTTCGAGTGTAAAACCGCTCAATGTAATCATTCGCTTCGCAAGATCTACAATTTTGACCGGATTGCCCATATCGAGTACGAATACTTCTCCTCCGCTTGCGAGTACACTCGCTTGAATGACGAGACGACTCGCTTCTGGAATGGTCATAAAGTATCGGGTCATCTCAGGATGCGTCACCGTAATCGGTCCGCCTTTTTGAATCTGTTCCTTGAAGAGCGGGACAACCGAACCTCGACTCCCTAAGACATTGCCGAAACGTACAACTGAAAATCTTGTCTCGCTATGTCTCGCCTGCTGCTGCACCACCATTTCTGCCACACGTTTCGTCGCACCCATCACGTTCGTTGGATTGACCGCCTTGTCTGTCGAGATCATGACGAATCGTTTTACTCCGAAGAAATCAGCGGCCTCCACCATATTCTTTGTCCCGTAAATATTATTCTTTACGGCTTCCCTTGGGTTGTCTTCCATGAGCGGAACATGCTTATGAGCTGCCGCATGATAGACAACGTCTGGTCGATACTGATCGAACACTTCTGTTAATCGAGCCCGATCCTGGACGTCACCGATGACGGGACAAATTTCTGTATCGGACCCAAGTAAGCGAAGCTCTCGATCAATCGCATATATGCTATTTTCACCATGTCCAAACAGAATCAGTTTCCCTGGATGAAACTTCAGCAATTGACGACAAAGCTCGGAACCAATCGATCCTCCTGCACCCGAGATGAAAATCGTCAACCCGCTCAACGTTTGAGAGATTTCCGAAACATCGAGCTGAACCGGTTCACGTCCGAGTAAATCTTCGATGGCCACTTCTCGAATTTCATTTAATGACACTTTGCCGGATGCGAGTTCCGCAAGCATCGGTAGTGCATGAGATTCCACGCCCGTCTTTTCAATTCGTTTCAGCAGTTGGACGCGATCTCCGTATGGAAGAGAAGGAATGGCCAACACAACCACTTCGATATTCAGCTCTTCAATTTTTCTCTCCAGTAAATCAATCGAACCGATGACCGGTGTTCCGTGAATGTAAAGACGGTGAAGCAATGGATTATCATCCAACACCCCGACGACATGAAGGACGTTGGTCCGGTGTTCTTTCAATTCTTTAATGATTTTTTGGCCCGATTCGCCGCCACCAATGACCAATGTCGCTTTCCCGTTCGACACCGGTGCATGAAATTGGAAGAACGACCGTGTTCTTGCGACGAGACGGATAAATAACATTCCGTTAAACGCGATTAAGCTTTGAATAAAAATTGCTTGATAGGAAAAGCCATCCAACAATAAGTAGGATGCAAATAAAACGAACGTATCACTCATGACCAATACAATCGCCAGTAATTGCAATTCACGCATCGATCCATAGCGCCAGTCGATTCGGTATACCCGAGTCACCCATCCTAAAATGAGAAGAACGAGTGTCTTCAATCCGAGGATTGAGATCAAATCTAACGGATCAGACGTTACCGTTGGATCATTTGCAAAGAATAGGTCAAATGTCACAAAAATTGCGAGTGCCGCAATCGTAATATCGAGTAACATCAAGAGCGCATTTTTTCGATCAATGGGAGACCGAACAGTTGGAGTACTCATCCTTTCACCACCTTCCATCCCAATCAGCTTCGAGTTGATGCTAGATAAGTACCCGTTCAAGATTCACAATTCAAAAGAAAAGAATAGCTTTTTGATACGAATGACATTTCGTCATGAAACGGTTTAACAAATGTGTAATGAGTTTTTCTTTTCTTTTGTGAATATTTTTAATTCATATGGGTATTATGGGAAGTATAAGGTAGGACATTTGGATTATTTTCACTTTGAAATTTTGTTTATGTCGCATTATCCCAAAGCAGTAAACGAATTCACATGTCCCTTACATCATCTCTCGTCACTGAATAATCTTTCTAGCTTTCCTTTAGGACCACCATTGTTTGACCACACCATGACCTTTGAAGCCACAACATGCTTCTGAAAAGGAGAGACATCACGATGAAACGATGGACAGAGCAACAGATCCTCTCATGCCTAAGACAAGCAGCAGACGAACTCGATGAATTTGACACAAAACAGTACACACTATGGGCCCGCAACAAAGACGTCCCCTCCCTATCGACCGTGATCTACAAATTTGGTTCTTGGCGGGAAGCCGTTCAGGCGGCGGAGATTAAGATGTTGTATCGTTATTACTCAGATGAAGATATTTTGACGGCACTGATTGAGGCCTCGGAAGAACTCGAGCTCTTTACGAGCCAGACGTATCGTGCCTGGGCAAAAATTTCACAAGCCCCTTCTTTGACGCTGATCAGTAGCCGATTCGGTTCGTGGTCAAATGCGTTACGTGAAGCCAAACTTCAAACGACGACGGTACGGAACAATGAAGAACGCATCATCCAAGCGTTGATTGAGGCCTCTGAAAAGCTAGAGCGTCTCACATCCCAACATTACGCGGTATGGGCACAAGAAAAAGGCTATCCGACAGTGGCGACAATCGCTCGAAAATATGGATCATGGAGCTATGCACTTTTCGTCTTGGATATCGCGCCACCGAAACGCAAGTGGGATGAGGAAGACGTCATTGATGCCTTGCGCTTAGCCAAAACAGAGCTACCGCATTTTAGTATCCTTCATTACCGAAAATGGGCTGAAGGTCGAAACGTCCCAAGTACATCGACGATCAATGCGTTGTTCGGAAGCTGGACGGCCGCTTTGAAATGTATGGAGGAACAAAAAGTAAAACAATAACCTACACAGATGACCGCATAAAAAAGCGCCGACTCAACAGAGTCGACGCTTTCAGACTGTAGACAAAGTATAGGTGTTATGCCCAATCCGGACATGGCTCGCTTTCCTAGGGGCAAGCAGGGAGCCGCATCGCGACTTCGTCACTGCTGGGTCTCCCTTTGCTTGCTATTCCCTCAGGAGTCTCGCCTGCCCGTTCTTGGTTACCTTTTGTCCTCCGTCCCATATAATGGTGTGAGAAGAACACACAGGGGGCGCATCTAAGGATCAACAAGTCGACACGATCCATCCTTCGCGGTCTGACAAACGGAACGGATGTTGAACGGCGGCCCGAGGCGGATGATCTCGGGGTCGATGACGGGCGGGCTCGGCGTCTACCTTCCCTTCCCCCTGATACATCGATTCGAAGTAAGTATCGAGCTTTTTCTTCGGCCGTCGAGGTCTTGGAAGAAGACAAACGGCCGCCAGATGACGATCGTTTTCGTTGCTCGCCCGACGGCGCCCCGACTCCGACAGGAAAGCAATCCGACGGAGACCCAGCAGCGACCTAGGTCGCGATGCGGCTCCGGGATTGCCTGCGGAAAGCGTGGGCGCCGGATAGGCGAGCGTTATGATTCATGTTAGTCAACAAGCTGGCGCCGACTCAACAGAGTCGACGCTTTTTCATGTGACGATGGCAATATATAACGGAATGCCAACTAACAGATTGAACGGGAACGTCACGGCAAGGGACAGGGTCAAATAAAAGGAAGGTTTCGCTTCTGGGACCGATGCCTGTAACATGGCTGGAGCAGCAATATACGACCCGCTCGCTGCGAGTGTCATCAAGAGAATCGTTCCCCCGTCAGTTAAATGAGCGATACTCGCAGCGACAAAGCCGACGAGCGCACCGACTAATGGAAACATCATGCCCATGATCACGAACTTCAAGCCATATGACGGTACCGTCTTCAACTGCTGTCCGACTTTTACCCCTAGACCTAATAAGAATAGAAGTAACACACCTGGGAACAAGTCGACGAAAAATGGTTTGAGCGGTGTGGCGTCTGGTGTCACAAGTCCCACGATTAGACCTGCAAACATCAAGAGGATACTTTTCGAGAACAAACTATCCCGTAGCACAGACAGAGAGTTCGTCTTCCCTGACGTGGCCGTGATCCCCATTACCTGTGTTTGATTGTATAACAGTAGCGCCACAATCAGACCGGGGATTTCAAGGACGACGACCAATGTCGTCATGAACGGCTCGTAGGCGATTCCGAGCCGTTCGAGCTGTGTCGACGCGGCCACATAGGTGACGAGCGACACCGAGCCGAACGTCGCAGCCATGGCAATTCGCTCGGGAAATGAGAACTTAAGTATTCCCCCGGCATAGAACGCGAGTGTCGGTAGCAAAATCCCAATCAACAGCGTCACGGTCAGCGGTAATGCGATGTCTTCAAAAGATACCGAGGCGAGTCCCATGCCTCCCTTCAGTCCGATGGCAAGCAGTAAGTAAATGTTAAGCGTAGTGCTCAATGCATCCGGGATCGTTAAGTTTGATTTTCCGACTGCGGCGATGACACCCGTCACGAATAAGAGTACCGGGGCGCTCGTCAATAAAAATAAAAACAATTCCATACATTTTCCTCCTTGGCGACAAAAAAGCGCACACCTAAAGAAGGTGTGCGCTGTATGCCGACGGCTCGACTAATCGCTCCGTCAGGCCGACAACTGTCGGTTGATTAAATTGGTCAGTAGCTCCGTAAGAAGATTTCGAAAGCACGCCTCATGACGACTCGTCCAGTCGCTCCTCTATACGTCTCTGATTTTTATTTTAAAAAGGTGACGTTTCGTTGTCAATCGGTTTGATCCCAATGTGCATCTAAACGAAACACGATGAGACGTTCGCCTGTTTTCGTACTGATGTCCGTGTGGAGCGAGACAATCGAACGACCGAGCACTTGCCCGACAATCGTTTCAAGTTGACTCCGTCCGGATTCGACGAGATTGTTGCGGTATTTCTTCAATTGCTCGCGCCCCGCAGACTTGATGGCCAAGTCGTACTCGGCCGGCGTCAACACCCCTTGAAGTGTGACGATGGCGAGGTCTCGAAGCAGGTCTGCCTTACACGTCAATGACCCGCGCCCCAAGTATTCTTTCTCCCATTGGGTGATACGGGCACTCAATTCCATTTCCAGCTGACCCTTTTTTCGCATTTATTTCACGAATCCAATCATCATCTCACGAAGAATCTTAGCTGCCGCGATCGCTGTCATATCTGACTGGTCGTATGCCGGTGATACTTCGACAAGGTCTGCACCGATGATGTCGAGGTCTGCGTTTGCGATGGCATGTACCGCTTCTAGCAATTCTTTCGTCGAGATGCCACCGATTTCTTGTGTCCCTGTCCCTGGTGCCGCTGACGGGTCGAGAACGTCGATGTCGATGGTGACATATACTTTTTTCCCAGCGAGTGTCGGTAAGACGCGCTTGAGAGGCTCGATGACTTCAAATTGATGCATATTGTAGCCGACTTCACGTGCCCACTCAAACTCTTCTTTCATCCCTGAACGAATCCCGAACGAGTAACAGTTCGATGGTCCAATCAAGTTTGCCGCTTTTTTAAGCGGAGTCGAGTGTGAGAGGGGCTCGCCTTCATACTCATCCCGAAGGTCCGTATGTGCATCCAAGTGGAGGATGACAAAGTCGTTACCGTACACGTCATGCATCGCTTTGATGATCGGCCATGTGACGAGATGCTCCCCACCCATTCCGAGTGGGAACTTGCCTGCTTTGACGACATCTTTGACGAATGCCTCGATCAAGTCGAGTGACTTCGGTGCGTTCCCGAATGGAAGCGGGATATCTCCTGCATCGTACACTGCGGCATCAGCCAAATCACCGTCTAAATACGGGCTGTATTCTTCAAGTCCGATCGATACTTCACGAATCCGGTTCGGGCCGAAACGTGAGCCTGGACGGAAGCTGACCGTCCAGTCCATCGGCATTCCGTAAAGAACCGTCTTCGCCTCTGTCACCTCTGGGAGGCTGGCGATAAACACTTTACCTGAGTAGGCTTCATCGAAACGCTTAATCATTTTGTCAAATCCTCCACGAATTTAGGAAGGACGAATGCTGCGTTGTGAAGCTTCGGCGTGTAGTACTTCGTTTCGATATCATGGAAACGTTCAGCTGATACTTGTTCCGGGTCGTATTTCTTCGAACCGATTGTGAACGTCCACATGCCACTCGGGTACGTCGGTACATTTGCCGTATACAATTTCGTGATTGGGAAGATTTCCTTCACGTCACGTTGAACCGTTTGGATCAGTTCTGGTGTGAACCATGGGTTATCTGTTTGTGCGACAAAGATGCCATCATCTTTGAGCGCTTTCGAGATTCCTGCATAGAACCCTTTTGTGAAGAGGTTTGCTGCTGGTCCGACTGGTTCAGTCGAGTCGACCATGATGACATCGTACTCGTTTTCTGACTTCGCGATATGCATGAAGCCGTCACCGACGATGACTTCTACACGTGGGTTATCGAGTTCACCCGCAATATTTGGTAAGTATTTCTTCGAATATTCAATCACTTTCCCGTCGATATCAACGAGAACCGCTTTTTCAACTGATGGGTGTTTCATAATTTCACGGATGACACCGCCGTCTCCCCCGCCGACAACAAGTACATGTTTCGGATTCGGGTGTGTAAAGAGTGGGACGTGTGCGACCATCTCGTGATAGACGAATTCGTCCTTATCCGTCGTCATGACCATTCCGTCAAGTAACAACATCGTTCCGAACTCGTCCGTTTCGACCATCTCTAGTCGTTGAAACTCCGTTTGTTCGCTCTCATAAACGTGGTTTACACGGAACGTAATTCCGTAATCTTCTGTTTGGTGTTCCGTAAACCATAATTTTAATTTTTGGTCCATCGATAGAACCCCTTTCTGTTCAAAAAGTTGTTCGTATGCGAGTGGCGTTTTGAGGCGCTTCTTAATCATACGATAGGAAGTATACAAAACCTGTACCCATTTTGCACGATTTTTTTGTGGAACTGCTTCAGAATGTGAGTTTTTTGTGAGATACGACCGATATACTGAATGAACCAATTCTGAATCGAAAGGTGGAATAGTATGTGGTCACCCTGTGCTTCTTGTAACACAACGATTCCTTTGATCGCCCAAGGAACGCTCGTCACGAAATTCAAGGAATACCCTTATACATCGTTTGAAGAACTCGACACACTCCTTACGCACGCAGACGGAACGGTTTACTGTGTCGATCCTACATCGAACCGTCAGACACCGCCGCTTGAGGTCGAAGCGTTACAAGATCAGCTTGCCAATCGACACATCATTGAACAGATTCAACATGGGACGTTCGAGAGTCATCTCCAACCAATCATCTTTCTCGACTCGAAGGAAACGTTTGGGTACGAGGCGCTCCTCCGTAGCGGCGCCAACATCTCGCCCTATGATTTATTCCGGACGGCAAACCGTTTCGGCCTACACTCAAAACTCGATCAACGCGCCCGCGCCGAGGCAATCAAAGCAACGTTTGAAGCCGTCGCCCCTCACCAAAAGACGTTCATCAACTTCTTGCCATCGACGATTTACAACCCGGACTATTGTCTCCAGCATACGTTCGATATCATCGACCGCTATGACCTCAGTCCAGATCGTTTTATCTTTGAAGTCGTCGAGACGGAGAAGGTACATGACGTCGATCATCTCCAACACGTGTTTTCAACATATAAACAACGCGGGATGCAAGTCGCGCTAGACGATGTCGGAGCTGGCTTCTCAACGATTGATATGTTGAAGCGACTCGAACCGGACTACGTTAAAATTGACCGTTCGTACATCTCGTTTTGTGATGAAGATGCTGAAAAACGTACATTCCTCAAACAAGTTCGTGAATTGACCCACTCGATGGGGATCACACTTCTTGCGGAAGGTGTCGAACGCGCGGAAGAGGCAGATGTCTGTCGTGAACTCGGGTTCGATTTGGCACAAGGTTATTTCTACGGGAAACCAGCCCCAGCCACTCAATACAAGATTGAAATCGTATAAGTCGTCACGTTCAAAAGCACCCGAATCGACCTCGTCGATATCCGGTGCTTTTTGAGTAAAAATACTTTCACCAGCATTCCCACGTTGTTTCATCGATTTTTAGGTTTCGGTCAGAGGTGTTCAGGAGATACCCTATTATAGAAGATGGATGTGAGCGGAAAAGGTGGGTGAAAAGATGAAATCCTGGATTGTCAGCGGATATGCAGTCGTGCTTGGAATCATCATCGGTCTAGTGAGTTGGCTCTTCCTGTCTGTCGTATACAAAGGAATACACTTCGTCTGGCATACGGTGCCCGAGCAATTCGACTTTCCTTTTTATCTGTTTCTCGTCCCGGTTCTCGCCGGAGTAGGAATTGGTCTATTGCAACATCGCTACGGTAGGATGCCTCGCCTCATGCCCGAAGTGATGGCAGAACGAAAAGATACCGGTCGCATCGACTATCGCGTGATTGGGTTCACTACGTTGACTGCCTTACTCGTCTTGATTGGAGGCGCTAGCCTCGGTCCCGAGGCCGCGCTCATCGGAATTGTCGGCGGACTCACGACATGGTTCTCCGAGCGCATTCGCCACGTGCGGCAAGAGTTAGGAGAATTACAGGAAGTGGGGCATGCCGTCGTTCTAGGAATCGTCTTCAACGCACCACTGTTTGGTGCGATTGCGGCCGAAGAGACGGAACAGAAAAAACAACCGATGTTAAACCTTCTTGCGACACTCGCCGGACTCGGAACGTTTTATCTGCTCAATCAACTTGATGAACGTCCGCCATTCATCATTAAATTCCTGGCAATCGAGACCGTTCAAATCAGTTGGACCATGCTCCTCATCGTTCTAGCCGGCATTCTGCTCGGTTGGCTCTATTTGTTGAGTGAGCATGCGCTCATGCGACTGTTTTCAAACGTTCCAATTCTCTTTCTTACCGTGCTCGGAGGCGTCGGAATTGGTAGTATGGCACTTCTTTATCCGGATTTACTTTTCTCCGGTGAAGAGACCATTCTTGAATATGTAGAAGAGTGGCGCCTCGTCCCGCTCTACATTCTCCTCCTGTTCAGCGTATTGAAGTTACTGTTTACGGCATTTTGTTTAGCGACAGGCTGGCGTGGTGGACATATTTATCCCCTTCTCTTCTCCTCTTTCACGCTCGGTTACTTTTTTAGTTTGTTATTCGGACTTGATATGACGTTCACCGTCGTCCTGACGACAAGCGCCTTACTGGCGACAGCAATGCGACAACCGTTGGCCATCATTGTCTTACTCGTACTGTTCTTCCCGCCGAACAGCTGGCTTTACGTGTTTGCCGTCGTGGCAATCGTTTCCAAAATCCCACTCCCATCGTTCATTCATTCTCCAGTAAAACCTTGAGTTTCAGAATGAAAAAAAGGGTAAAAGATGAATAGTTATGCACTCTCTCGAAAGGAGGAACGGTTGTGAGCGAATACGAAATGGCCATTGAGAACCACATTGATGCAGTCAGCTCGGATTGGATTAGTATTATTTTAGCTATTTTAGTCGTGATTATGGGGATTGTCGTCTTCATCTTTGTCATCATGACGATTGTTGACATGTTTTTATCCAAAGATATCGTTTGGGGAATCGTTGAAGTCATCGCTCTATTCGTGGGACTGGCTGTCTTATTGTCCGTTTTCTACTATTGGAATCGAAATCGGACGAAAGCACAGTTTGCCCTTTTCCTCGTCTTGTTCTCTCTCGCAGTGAATGTATACTTTTTCGCCCGTTATGCGGACGAAATCAACACTGTTTTAAATAGCGTGTACTAAAAAACGAGGGGGAAATCCCCTCGTTTTCATCGTATCGGAAAGGTGGTGTTTCGTTTGAAACGTCGTGTCATTCAATTAATAATCATGGTCGTCAGTGTTATCGCTTTAGTCGGCCTCTTATTTTGGTTAAATATTCTCATACCTGTCCTCATTACGATTGCACTTTTAGCCCCATTCATCGTAGGATGGCAAATTTTGTTCGATCAGGTCCTTCCTCAAGGAAAACTCGCCTGGTTATTGGCCGTATTTCTCCTTCCGTTCATCGGAGTGATCGCATGGGTCATGTTCGGACGCACACCACGTCGCCATCGACGCTTTAAACGCACGTCATCTGAAATCCGTATGCTCCGGCAAGCAATCGAAAGCGAGAAAATCGAAACCTCGCCTGACATCGTGGCTTCCTATCCATTGACGCGCATACTCGAAAAATTAGGCGCATCTGGTGCCGATGGACATACCTCGACAACGCTCCTCCTCAATGGGGAAGAAAAATTCGATGCTCTATTAGAGGCCATTAACGGGGCGACTGACCATATCCATATTCAATACTATCTATTCCGAACAGACGAAATCTCCTTGAAGGTTAGAGATGCTCTCATTCAAAAATCGAATGAGAACGTGACGGTTCGTTTTTTATATGATGGACTCGGTAGCCAAGAAATCGGTGAAGACTTCATTCAACCGTTACGTGATTCACGTGTTCACGTCCAGGCGTTCGATCCGGTCTTACATCCATACCTCGTCTTTAACGCCAACTTCCGCAACCATCAAAAGTTAATCGTCGTAGACGGACGAGTTGCGTTAACTGGTGGCTTGAACGTAGGTGACGAATATTTAGGTAAAAATGAGAAGTTAGGGTTCTGGCGCGACACCCATCTCCGTCTCGAAGGTCCACTCGTCCGAGAATTACAACAACTTTTTGTCGAAAATTGGTTGTACGCCGGTCAAGGTACAATTGATGAAACGTGGGACTTGTTCGCAGATGGCGAACACCTTTCCCGCTACTTCGTGAATGAACCGAAAGGACAAAACGGTGCGACCCAACTCCTCGTCACGTCCCCAGGAAGAGACGTGACCATTCGTGACGGATTCATGCGCTTATTGATGGAAGCAAAAGAATCCATTTGGCTCACAACACCATACCTCATTCCACCACCTGAACTATTGGCCATTCTCGAAGTCGCAGGACGAAGCGGAGTCGATGTTCGGCTCGTCGTTCCGGGAAAAGGTGATGAATGGTTCAGCTATCATGCCTCCGAATATTATTTTGAGGAACTGTTGAAACGGAACGTGAAGATTTATAAATATAATCGACATTTCATCCATGCCAAAACCTTACTAATTGATGGCAAAATCGCTATGGTCGG
Organism: Exiguobacterium sp. s22; assembly: GCF_018617455.1. Lineage (GTDB taxonomy): Bacteria > Bacillota > Bacilli > Exiguobacteriales > Exiguobacteriaceae > Exiguobacterium. The sequence goes on along the minus strand of NZ_JACSKD010000009.1, from coordinate 67,492 downwards.
ATCCGCTAACTTTGATTTCCGAAGCATGTTTCTCAATCATGAGATGATGGTGGCACAATTTGATACGACATCCATCGAGCGACTACATGAATCATTTTTACAAGATTTCGAAGAGTCGATTTTAATCGACTGGGCGATGTTACGGAAAAAAACGACCGGAAAACGATTCGTCGAAGCGTTTTGTCATATCTTTTCGCCGCTTCTCTGACGCGTTCGCCAAACGAGATATACTATGGCGACAAGACCCACTAACAGCAGTTGCCAGCCGATCGTCAACCGCATCGCCGCCGTTACCGCAAGTCCTTCCATCATGAGCGCCAGGATTTTCCCAAGCGTACTGGCGACCGCGAACGATCCAAGCGTCATGCGACTGAACGCTGCCGATAACGTGACGAGACCAGATGGGACAAACGGTATGAGACGCATGCCGAGAACGAGAAACCATGCCTCTGCCCCTCTCGACGCTCGAAGACGTTGAAAACGTCCACCATCCGGGGACGTATAACGGTACAATGCTTTACGATAAAGAATAAAGCTCACAATAGCACCGACTGCCTCTCCGACTATCGAGATGAGGATACCCGGAACGAGACCGAGGACACCGACGTTGACTGCTGTCAAAAACGCACTCGGTAAGACGCCGGCGACCGCAATCACACTATTCAATAACACACTGACGATTAAAAATATAGGGAGGGGGAGCAGTTCCCATTCCATAACAATCACTCTTTCTATGCACAAAATAAGGACCATGACAGATTTGTCATGGTCCTTCACTATATCATAGTGATGAAGAAGACGTTGCGCCTGCTTCATCCCACGAGTCTTCGTCGACAGGTGGTAGATGCTTTTCTTCCAATTTCGAAACGACAACCGCACACGCCGCATCCCCCGTGATGTTGACTGATGTGCGAAGCATATCGAGAATACGGTCGACCCCGATGATGAGGGCAATTCCCTCTACCGGCAAGTTGACCGACTGAAGGACGAGAGCAAGCATGACGAGTCCGACTCCTGGTACACCCGCTGTCCCGATGGAAGCGAGAACGGCTGTGATGACGACCGTCAATAATTGCGTAATCGTCAAGTCAGATGCGAACACCTGCGCGATGAAAATCGTCGCAACCCCTTGCATGATCGCCGTTCCGTCCATATTGACGGTCGCACCGAGTGGTTGTACGAACGATGAAATCGAGCGTGGCACGCCGAGTTTCTTCTGTGCGACTTCCATTGATACCGGAAGCGTCGCGTTTGACGATGAGGTCGAGAACGCAAACGTCATGGCCTCATAGAAGTTTTTAAAGAAGAAGACCGGGCTCATTTTCCCGATGAAGTATACCGCTGCCCCATATACAATCGTTGCGTGTAAGAATAGCGTCAAGACGACGGCAGCCATATACCACGCCATGGCGACAACCGCATCGAGACCAATTCCTCCGATTGCGGAAGCAATCAATGCAAACGCCCCATATGGCGCGAGCTTCATGACGATATGAATGAGGTACATCATGATACGATCGCCCTGCTTCACAAATTGACGCCACGTTTTCGCCTTATCCCCTAAGGCGATTAACGCAAACCCAATCAATGCTGCGAAGACGATAATTTGTAGCATGTTCCCCTCAGCGAGTGCTGTAATCGGATTCGTTGGAATCATATTGACAAATGTCTGTACGATATTTGAAGAATCCTCAGTCGCTGTTGATTCAAATTCAAGTCCTGTTGTCGCGAAGTCTCCACGTTCCCCTGGTTGTAGGACCGATGCGACACCCATTGCCAATATAATGGCGAGCGCCGTCGTCACTAAGAAGAATAAAATCGACTTCGTTCCGACCCGACCTAGCTCTTTCGGGTCCCCGAGACCCATGACGCCTAAAATAATCGAGAAGAAGACAATCGGGACGACTAACATTTTAATCAGGTTCAAAAAGATTGTTCCGACCGGAGATAGAATATATGGATTCACAATCTCATAAATATTATCCGGCAAGCCCGCCAATCCGAGACCAACTACAACACCTAGCGCGAGACCGATTAAGATTTTTTTCGTTTCGCTCATCGTATCACCCTTTCTATTTTTCACAATGTAGTCAGTATATCATAATACTGAATTTTCATACAATTACAAATGAATATCTCTTCAGTTACATTTTTTATTGGAATTCCCAAAAAGTTGAAACAAAAAAGATTGGAGACGAAACATCGTCCAATCTTTTTACTCGGCGCTTAAGCGCTCGAGCTCTGCATGCAATTCAGTCGAGTTCTCCCAAATCTCAGGACGGTGTTCCTGTAAGAAACTCGCCAAGACGTTCCGGGACGGGGCGTCCATCATGTCGATTAAAATCCGACCCTTTAGCGATTTATCCATTTGATTGACGTGATACGGCAATAGTTTATAACCTCGTCTCTCTTCGACATCCACTAGCATGTCACATGCCGCGACTCCGCCGTAGTAGAAGCCTTCCGGTTTTCGACCTACCGTCACCCACACGATCCAGTATGGTTTCCCATTCGGTACCGCTTCCGGGTCCGTCAAAAACTTAATGCGTTTCTCGATGGCCGATTTGGCATGCATCGCCCCCATGTCGATTGTCGCAGTACCTGCATCAACATCGATGATCACCGGAGACATGTTATTTAAGCTAAGCGAACCGACACCAAAACCACCGTGACCGTCCGTCGCATCGTCTGAAATGATATTAAAATTAATGTCTTTCATGTTCCACCCTCCCCCTCTACTGTACACAATGATATAGGATGGTGGCAATCCTGAGTCACACCCAGTCGATTTGAAAGCGTCCACCTGGACCAATCTGTTCAATCAATGAACGATCTTCCTCGATGACTCGTCCGATGACATTGACGCGCTCATCTGCAGGCAAATCTCGCTTCGTTATTTGCAGTTCTCCTGCATAACGACCGTAACGTTCATTGTCGATCGTGATACTGCCGAGCACTCGTTCTTTTATATCTCGCGGTTGAATCAAATGGTTCCCAGGTCGTCCATACGCTCTCGATTCGACAGAACGGATGACATCCCGCGCCGGATCCATCCGGTTCGTATGACTGGTTATAAGCGAATCATCATGATTTCGTGTGGTCGCTCGAAGAACGATGACGCCCTCGTCGTACGCCTGAAACTGTCGCATCGTCTGATCTGTCACACGCGGGTCACCAATCAAGACGCGATCGACCGTTTTATGCAAATCAAGATAACAAGAAAATGGAGATTTCCAACGATGTTCTTCAAGTGTAGGCAACGTCTCATGTAGCGGTCCACGTAACTGTCCATTTCCCGGGATGAACGCTTGAACTTTAACCCCTCGCGCATGTAACCAGGTGTTTCTCTCGTCAAACCAGAAACGGTCGAGTCCAGTTTCGGGACGGGGATAAAAGTTATGCCACGCTTCGGCGTGGTCACGTCGAAGCCCTTGTCGTAACATCTCTTCAAGTTCTGTTTCTGTGAGCGTACTAGCATTGAGGGCGATCATCATACGTCGTGACAAGTCTGCCACTTGTTTCGGTGTGACGCCATAGTCGACACGTAACCCGGTGACGCCCCACTCCAACAGCGTATGGGCATCGTCCCAGGTCTTACCGAGCGCCCGTAGAGACGATGGGGCGATATCCGCCACGAGCTCCATTTCAAGACGTTTCGCTAACGCACCTAACTGCTGGAGTCGTTCCGTGTAGATCGTCGGATCGTCTTCCGGAATATGAAGCGACGTGAAGATGCTCGTGAAACCACTCTCTCGCATACGTTCGATCCAATCAATGGACACAGACGTCAGTTCCTCACTTAAGTAAACCGAAATTCCTCTCATGTGAATCCACCTTTCCGAAAGTAGAGAAAAAGATGACTCGACTCGAGCCATCTTTTCTTGTTAAATCCCGTCCGCCATCTCTTCTTTGAAACCGAAGAAATAAGTGAACAAGAAACCTGCCGTATATGAAATCAATAGTCCGGCAATGTACGTCAAATACATGCCATTATCAATAAGCGGAGTGAGCGATAGACCGGACACACCGATTCCGAGCGCCGCTGTCTTCATTGTCGCTTGGAAAGCCCCACCGACCGCAGCCCCGAGACACGCTGTCAAGAACGGACGTCCGAGCGGAAGCGTGACCCCGTATAGGAGCGGCTCCCCGATTCCGAGGAAACCTACGGGGATGGCCCCTTTGATAATATTACGAAGGCGTGGGTTGCGGGTCTTCACAAAAATCGCAAGCGCCGCACCGACTTGACCCGCACCGGCCATCGCCAAGATTGGGAGAAGGGCCGTCGTCCCAACCGTGTTCAACAGTTCCAAATGGATTGGCGTCAACCCGTGATGCAATCCGACCATGACGAGCGGTAAAAAGAATCCGGCCAAGAGTGCCCCTGCGACGGGTCCCCCGAATTCGAGCGTCGCATTGATTCCTCGCATGATACCGTCTGACAATACGCCAGCGACCGGCATGATTGCGTATAAAGCAGTAAATCCAACAATCAAGACTGTAAAGAGTGGTGTGAAAATAATATCAATGGATACCGGCATGAAGCGACGGATGTGTTTCTCGATATACGTCATGAGCCAACCGGCAAAAATAACCCCGAATAATCCACCACGCCCGACGACGAGCGGTTCCCCATAAATGACGATGTCCGCGAGGAGCGGGTTGAACAGAATTCCCCCGGCAATCGCCCCGAGTACCGGGGTCCCCCCAAACTCTTTTGCCGTATTCCACCCGACAAGGATGGCCAAATACGCGAAGACCGTGCTTCCGAGCACGAGTAGGATCTGCATCCACGTCTCCGTCCGGTCGACGCCGGCGTTGACGGCAAAGTTCGCAGCTCCGTTAATGATCCCCGAGGCAACAAGTCCAGGAATGAGCGGGATGAAGATGTTCCCAAGGCGACGAAGGAATCGTTTGAACGGTGACTTTTGCTTTTCTTTCACCTTTTGGCGTTCAACCGCCGCACGTTCCTCTAACGTCAAATTCGCATCCACTGACTCTTCCCCGATGGCAAGTCCCGTCTCATGACTCATATAATCCGCGACCCGATTCACGGTACCTGGACCGACGACGATTTGTAGCGTCTCATCATCGATGACACCCATGACCCCATCAATCTTCTTCAATGCGTCAATATCTGCCTTCGTCCCATCTTTCAATGTCAATCGGACACGCGTCATACAGTGCGCGAGTTGACGGATATTTTCTTTCCCCCCGACATGTGCGAGGATATCCCGTGCTAAAACCTCTTCTTTTTTCATCTCGATTTCCCCCTTATAGCGCCTCGCGGACGAATCCGTTCGCGCGCTCTAATCGTTTGACAGCCTCCTCATAAGAGACGTCCGCTAAAATCATGACGATTGCCGTTTTGACGTGCCCTTTAGATGACACAAAATAACGCGCGGCCGTTTCCATGTCGACCCCTGTCGCTTCTGCAATCATCCGTTTGGCACGCACTTCTAACTTTTCATTCGTCGGTTGCACATCGACCATCAAGTTTTGATACACTTTGCCTACTCCAATCATCGACGTCGTCGAAATCATGTTGAGGACCAATTTTTGTGCTGTTCCCGCCTTCAATCTCGTTGAACCGGTCAATACTTCCGGTCCTGTCTCCACTTCAATGGGATAATCCGCATGTCGGCTGATGATCGCATCACGATTACATGATATCGAAGCAGTAGTGGCACCGATTTCTCGGGCGTAATCGAGTCCTCCGACCACGTATGGTGTCCGACCGCTCGCCGCAATCCCCACGACCGTATCCTCAGCCGTTAAATGAAGCGCTTTCAAATCTTTGACTGCCAATTCCTTACTGTCTTCCGCTCCCTCGACGGCCTGAATGAGCGCACGTTCGCCACCTGCAATCAATCCGATGACTTGATCGGGTGACACGCCAAACGTCGGCACACACTCGGCAGCGTCTAAAATCCCTAAACGTCCGCTTGTACCTGCCCCGATATAAATCAAGCGACCGCCTTTACGAAAGGATGCGATGACCCGCTCTACGACTTGTGTGATGACCGGGAGTTGCTCTTGAATCACTTGAGGGACTGTTTGATCCTCTGCATTCATAATCGTCAATCGTTCCTCAATCGACATCTCGTCTAGGTGCATCGTTCGTTCATTCCGTCTTTCTGTAGCCAATTTATCTAGCATCGCCACCATCCTTTCTTCTCTATGATTTCATCGTACTATATTGAAACTTAAAGTCAATTTATTATTTAATATTTATGAAATTTAGTTTCAATTATCATAAAAGAAAAACTCACTCTGGGCGAATGAGTCGTTTCTTCAAGACATGCACGCGTGTCCCTTTATTCGTGACCGAATCCTTTTCATATACGTATCCGTTCCGTTTCCAAAATCGCTGTGCCCTCTCATTATGAGGAAGCACCCCTAACCGAAATTCCGTTTGATATGGACACATATACTGATCTTCCAATTGCTCATACAGCGTTTGCGCTAACCCCGTCCCGTGAAGAGATTCTTCAACAACGAATAAACCAAGCCAAAGCGAACCATCGACCGGGTGTTTTTTCAAGAGGTCGGCAATTGCCACGATCCGCTCTTTGTCGCAAAAAATCAAGCTAACGGTCCCTTCTTCTTCAAAATCCGCCACGTTCTCGTCACGAAACATCTCGACAGATTGTTCATTCAACCGAGCGAAGATATGTTGATGCATTAAAAAATCTTCTAACGACGGTCGATCCTTGGCAGTGTATGGTCGAATCATCGGCGCAATTTCACCATCTCATCCCGGGCTTCTGCGTATCGATCGATCAACCCTTCTCCCTTTCGGTGGAGGAGTCCCATGTATAACGTATCGACAATCGTCAATTGCGTCATCCGTGAGGCGATACTTGCGATTCGGAAGTCACTCTCCACGTTCGGTGTACAGAGTCGTACGTCCGCTTCCCGATAGAGTGGTGATTTATCTAAATTGGTGATGGCGATGACAGGCACTCGTTTTTTTTTCGCAAATCGAACGAGTTCGAGTACATCTTTTGTTCGTCCTGACGTGCTGATTGCGACGAATACATCAGACTTTCCTAAATGTGGGATCAGCGACAGCATATAATGAAAATCTGGAGAGGTCGTGGCCGCATAGCCAAGTTTTGTGAATTTATAGTGTGCATCGATGGCTGCCGTTGATGAACCACCGACCCCATAGAAGACGACACGATTCGCGCGCGCGAACAAATCTACCGCATGTTCGAGCTCTCGTTTATCCATCGCTTCGGCACATGCTTCGATGGCTGCCTTGTTCACATGAATGACTTTTTGGAACGAGTCATACGGCGTATCTTTTTGTTGGAGGACGTTGAAGTCCGTCAATGTCGTCTCCGTGACGGCCAAATCTTTCACAAGGGCTAGTTTAAATGCTTTAAAACTATCAATCCCGACGACTCGAGCGAAACGAACGATACTCGCTTCGGACACATCCGTCTTTTGGGCAAGTTCTTTTGTCGTCATGTTTGGAATGAGCGTTGAGTGGGACAAAATATAATCTGCGATCTTCTTTTCGACCGCTGTCATATCCTCTTTCGCTAAATCAATTTTCGTAAGTAAGGATTCCATCGGGTCATCCCCTTCCTGCTACTATTGTTCCTTTATGATAGCGGATTCTTTCCTCATATTCCAATCACCTAAAAAAGGTCGAGCGTACGCCCGACCTATAAATTGTTCGCATTGAACGTGTCCCCGCCTTGAATGGCACCGTTCTCGAATCCTTTTTCAAACCATCGCATACGTTGTTCCGACGTCCCATGTGTAAACGAATCCGGTGTCACATATCCACGTGACTGACGCTGTAACGTATCATCCCCAATTTGATGGGCGGCGTTCATCGCTTCTTCGACATCCCCGGCCTCAAGATAGCCGAGTCCTTGTGCGTGATGGGCCCAAACGCCTGCGTAATAGTCTGCCTGTAACTCGAATCGGACGAGATAACGATTGAACTCGGTCTCACTCATCTCGTTACGAAGCGGCATAATCTCTTCAGTCGTCCCGAGAAGCGTTTGGACATGGTGTCCGACTTCGTGGGCGACCACATAGGCCATCGCAAAATCACCTGGTGCATTGAAACGTTGGCTCAGTTCATCGTAAAAGCTCAAATCGATATATAGATTTTGGTCGCCAGGACAATAGAACGGACCAACGGCAGACCCGGCAATGCCACAAGCGGATTCAACTTGTCCAGAGAATAGGACGAGCGTCGGCTCTTCATACGTCATCCCGTTTTCAGCGAAGATATCGGTCCATACTTCTTCCGTATCTTTTAAGACGACCGCTACAAAGTCTGCCATCTCCTCTTCCCTTGCCGTTCCTGTATATGCTCCTTCTGATTGAGGTTCTCCGAGTCCGATATTATTGACGATGTCCGTTGTGCTTCCCCCGTTCAACAATGTAAAGACGATGACGAGAATCAATCCGAGGCCACCCCCGACTCCGGCAATGCCCTTTCCTCCGATGCTACGCCCGCGTCGATCTTCGACGTTCCGGCTCTGTTGTCTCCCTTTCCACTTCATCCCGATTCCTCCTACATTCGCTCTGTTTTGTTTATTACCCCAAATCCAGTGAAATTGAGCTCATGTTTCTCTATAGACGAGAATTTTCTTTTCTAGAGGATGTGGATTCACTACAATGAAAGAGACTTCATAAAAGGAGGAACAACCCATGCCTTATGTAACGGTAAAAATGCTCCCAGGTCGTACTGTAGAGCAAAAACGTGCGTTGATTGAAAAAGTAACGGACGCCGTCTCCGAAACGACGAATGCACCAAAAGAGAACATCACCGTCTTCATCGAAGAGATGGATGCGACACATTACGGTCAAGCCGGTGTGATGCATGCGGATAAGAAATAAGTGACGAACGGACTCCTAATATGGAGTCCGCTTTTCGTCTAAGCACCGTATCAACAATGTATCCGTTGAACTTCTTGAATCTTCGCTTGTAGCCCACAAAGAACCACTTCAATGAAATCATCAACCTCTTCAGGAGACATATACATATATGTATGTTGCGGGTCGAACGAATGTGTCTCGTAAAAGGATGTGATGTTCTGAATTTGTTTTTTCGTCTGTCCTTGAGGAAAAAACGGTAAGACGTCTGCGAACGACGTGATGTGACGGAAGTCCGTCCAAAAGATATGATTCGGATGTTTGGCCAAGTACTCAAAATCAATCCCATACCAGTCCGTTTTGACTAAACGGGTATAGTCTGGTGTCCCGACGATTGCCTTTACAATCGGTTCTTCCTTTTTCGCACGGGTTAACCGCACCCAATATTCGTCTGTGATCAGATGAAAGTAGTAACCGACTAAATAAGACCATTCGGCGCTCGTATATCGCTCAGGGTCGGTCAAGTATGTCTTTTTGAACAAGTCGGACGAGATCCCGTTCTCCGTTTTGAAATGCGTGATGGTTTTCGGTGGTTCAGGACGTCCGTCCGCTCCGACCAGTCCACAATCCGGACCGATATTCCCAACTAAAAAAGATAGACGGTCAAACGAGGAATCCGTCTCAAGAATCCTCTCCGCTATTCGAAAATGCGTCACCCATGTTGCCATTTTTATTCCTCCATTTCTCATTCAATCTTCCCTATTCACGTCGAACCGCTCGCTCGGAACAGTCGGTTTAATCAAGTGACGAGTCGCTCGCCAGATGTGGTAGCCGATACGGTCGAGCCAAAGCAACACTTGCACTTTTTGTATCGTCAGGTCCATCTCCATTTGGTTCGCCGCTGTTTCTTCTAACAGTTCCGAACGATGTGCTTTCCGATACTCCGCCAGTTGTTTCGAGGCCTGTTTCCACATCTTCGAATCTTCCGGCGGCGTGTGATGATTCAGTTGATTCACAAGGTCAAGTTCATGTAAGACCAGCTCTCGTGCCGTCAAAAAGTCGGTGTCCCGAAGTGCGTGGACCGGTTCGACCTCTCGCAAGACATACAACCAGCGTTCGAGATGATCAATTGTATGCAAGAGGGAGAGATGTTGGCCATAATCATTTTGTTTTCCATCCTCTTCTAGACGAATCGTGCTCAAAAAGACGCGGACATCGCCCAACGTCTTGTCGACGAGCGTCAACTCATCTTCACGAAGACGACCCTCACGGACGAGCAACTCGGTCTCGTTCCCTAAATAACGCTCGATTTCGAGTAGGGAACGTCGTGCCGCTTCCAAAGCGACGGTCGGGAGTTGCGACATATTTTTGTCGAGCAGACGCGTCAAATTTTCAGAGCGACTCGGAATCCATTTCAGTAATCGACGCGCAAACGGCTTATAAAACGGCAAAAACAGGAGCACCCCAAGTAAATGGAAGGTTGTATGGAACAAGGCAAGGCGTAACAAATCGTTCCAGTTGAACCAATCCGCTACTCGGTTCACCACAGAGAAGAGAACAGGGAACGTGAGCCACCCGATGAGGACAATCGATATATGGTAGATGGCGTGAGCCAACACGATACGCCGCGCAGATTTCCACCCACCGAGCGAACCGAGTGCCACGACAAGGCTCGTCCCCGCACTCTGACCGAGCACCAAATAAGCAGCCTGCGGGAGTGAAATCGCCACTGTCGCAAGGGCCGTCATCGTTAACACGAGTCCAATCGTCGACGACTGAAGGACGGCGGTCATCATGAACCCGATTCCAATCAGAACGGCCTGATGCAGAACGGTCATCTCACCGGCCGAGCCAAACGAAAACGTGACGACATCCCGCATCGCTTCTTGTAGCGTCCCAATGCCAACAAAAATCAACCCGATACTGACGAGAAACAGTCCAACACGGCGAAGGCGCGGACGGGAGAGACGAATCGCCATCCCGACTCCAATGAGCGGCAGAAACAACTGGCGCACGTCTAAATTGTAGCCGAGGACGGCAATGATCCACCCGGTCGTCGCACTCCCTACATTGGCCCCAATGATGAGCGGCAACGATTGTGTGAACGTGAGGAGTCCTGCACTCACAAAACCAATTGTCATCAACGTCGTGACCGAAGAAGATTGGAATAAGGCTGTTAACATTGCACCGAGTGCCGCTCCGGATATCGATCCGTCGGTGAACTGATTTAACCGATGACGTAATCGTGTCCCCGCCCATTTTTTGAGCGTATCCGTCAGTAACATCATCCCGAGTAAAAAAATCCCGATTCCACCAATCAGTGTCGCAATCTCCATCGTGTCACGCCCCTTTGCGTGTTCAATCGTCTTTTAATGTTGATAATATCCACGATTTTTCGTTCGCATAATCTTTTAAATTCAATAACACATCTTCCGGGTAATAGATTTTCTCATCCGACTGCCTCGAGTTCAAAATCGATTGAACGAGCATCGAAACCTCTGAAATCTCTTTGCGCTCCCCGTCATTCATCTGTAGATAAATTCCTTCATACTTACCCTGCCCTTTGTATAAATCATAAGGTAGCTGACTCAACTGGTCTTCAAGCAGATAGTATGTCGGTGGTAGCCCGATCGTCTCCATCGTCTGTCGCAGGCGCTCCATATAACGGACGCGATTCGCTTCCGGGAAGTTTTTATATTTTAATAATCGGCGATTCACGAAACGGCTTGAAAGATCAGCTAAAATGGCATCGTCTTCTTCCATCCATTCTTGGAAATAGAAGTAGACGACCGTCTCGTCCAATTTCAAATATTGTTCGAGTGACATACCCGTTCGTTCAAAAATCGGCAAGAAATGTTTCGGCGTCATGTTAAACTTATAACCACTCTCATAGAGTTCCTGCGCCCGCTCAAGAATCGCTTTTAAGAGAAGATCACTCGACCGTGTCGCCGGATGCAGGTATACTTGCCAATACATTTGATAGCGGCGCATGATGTAATCCTCAATCGTATGCATCCCCGACTGTTTGACCACGACTTGGTCTTCATCCGGGCGCAAGACGCGTAACATGCGTTCTAAGTCAAACTTTCCATAACTGACACCCGCAAAGTGAGCGTCGCGCAATAAATAGTCCATCCGGTCAACATCAAGCTGTGAGCTGAGCATATTGACGATCAAGCGATTCGGATGCGTCTTGTTGATAATCGAGGCCACTTCTTCCGCAAACCCGACACCCATCTCGGACAACACCTTATTGACTTCGGTATCCCCTAAAATGATCCGTTCCGTCCACACTTCATGCCGAACGGAAAAGACGTGTTCGAACGCGTGCGAGAATGGACCGTGTCCGACGTCATGCAAGAGTGCTGCCGCTAACAATAACTCACGATCACGGTCGTCCCATTCCGGGTATTGTTGGAACTGATCGATCAACTGGCGTGCGATTTCGTATACGCCGAGCGAATGATGGAATCGGGTGTGCTCCGCCCCATGAAACGTTAAAAAAGACGTCCCGAGCTGTTTGATACGACGCAACCGCTGAAATTCTTTCGTATTGATCAGCTCCCAAATGAGGTGATCGTAAACATAAATATATCGATGCACCGGATCCTTAAATACTTTCGAGCCAGATAGTTGTCCTCGTGACGAGTACATGACATGCCCTCCTACGTTTCATTATGTTCTAAATTCGACTTCAAACGAATTGTTCCCTCCATGCTATAATGAGAAGGAAAATTTTTTGTGAAAAGGAATTAATGTATATGATTCATCCATTATTAAGACAACCGAGCTATCGCATCATCGATCAATCGAGTCTCGGCCCGATGTTTCAAGCAGAACAGTCGTTTGCGACCGATGATACGTTATGTGCGTCAACGCAAGAACGAGGTGCCGTCTTGCGCGCATGGGTGCACACTGACACAATTGTCCTCGGAATTCAAGACGCCCGACTGCCACACCTGAAAGACGGTGTTCGTTATCTAAATGAGCGGGGATTCCGTCCCGTCGTCCGAAACTCAGGCGGGTTAGCCGTCGTGCTAGACGATGACGTCCTCAACCTTTCGTTAATTTTACCCGAGAAGGACGGGATTCAAATCGACAGCGGCTATGAGGCCATGACCTCGCTCATTCAACACATGTTTCAGGATGTCACGAATGACATCGTCCCAGGTGAAGTCGTCGGTTCATACTGTCCGGGAAGTTTCGACTTGTCGATTGACGGTAAAAAGTTCGCCGGCATTTCGCAACGACGCGTTCGTGGCGGTGTCGCCGTTCAAATTTACTTGAGCGTGAGACAGAGCGGGAGCGCACGTGCTGAAATCATCCGCGATTTTTACGACCTTGCCATCCAAGGGGAAGCGACGAAGTTCACGTACCCGACCATTGTACCGGAAACGATGGCTTCACTTGAAGACTTGCTTGGGATTCCACTCACCGTGCAAGATGTCCTCACTCGGGCCTACCGCGTTCTTTCCACTGTCAGTTCGCTCCAAAACGCGACATTAACGGCTGACGAACAAATGATGTTCACAAGTCAGCTCGAACGCATGTGGAAACGGAATGAACCGTTACGCGACATTGAACAACAATTAACAGAGGAGTGATTCATCCAATGTTTAAACTGATTACAGATACCGGTGCTGATTTGACTCACGATCAAATCATCGAATACGGTCTTGAAATTTTACCGCTCGGTGTCATCATCGACAACGAAGAATTTTTAGACGGCGAAACGATTCAATCCATCGAAGTGTACGATGCAATGCGTCAAGGTAAGACGCCAAAGACGTTCCAAATCGAGGCGTCACGAATCGAACATTGTTTCCGTCAACACCTCGAGTCTGGAATCCCGTTCTTATATCTCGCTTTCTCCGGAGAACTCTCCGGTACATACCAAACCGCTGTCATGATCGGCGAAATGTTAAAAGAAGAATATCCGGACAGTACGTTCACGGTTCTCGATACACGGACCGCCTCTGTCGGGCAGGCATTGTTCGTCAAAACGGTCGCAGCGTATAGCCAAGACCATACGTATGAAGAAACGGTCGAGTATGCCGCTTCACTCGTCGGCAAAGTCCGCCACTTGTTCACGGTCGAATCGCTCGAATATTTGATGCGAGGCGGACGTGTCTCGAAGGCGAGTGCTTTCATTGGAGACTTGTTGACGATTTTACCGTTATTGACGGTCGAGGAGGGCAAGCTCATCCCGATTGAAAAGGTACGCGGTCACAAAAAAGTCATGCGCCGGATGGTCGAATGGACAGTCGAATCGAAGTCACTCGTCGAGAACGGGGACCTCTTCATCGGTCACGGTGACGACCTGGAAAAAGCGGAACAGTTCGAGAAGATGGTCCGCGAACATCTCGAACCGAAACACATCACGAAGACACTGGTCGGGTCTGCCATCGGTGCCCACACCGGTCCAGGTCTACTCGTCATCGCCTATTTCGAAGCATGAAAAATGAGCTCTCCCGATTTTCGGGCGAGCTCATTTTCATTTAGCGATTCCAATTCTTAAATCCATCACCGAACTGCGCGTGACTTTCGTCTTGGAACACACCGTCTGCAAACTTCGGTACGTCTACCGGCAGTTTCCCTTGCGGCTTCACTTCACCGAAGATGGCACGAATACCCGCCGGTAAGTTCGGTCCGGCCGATTTCAAATTGCCCGCTTCCGAGTCCGGTCCGTTCGGGTCGCCTTTGAATCCATAGATCAAGAGCTGTGCCGGGGCATCCGGTTGAACGGCAATGTCGTATGGGTTGCGCAAGCTAAGTAAAACTGACTTCTTCCCTGTCTCGTTTGCGTAACGGAACACCTCCGCCGGCACGTAATGATCAGCTGATGTCGGCTTCAGTTTGGCGCTGTTGTTCACGTTCGAGCCGACGATGATGTAATCGGCTGCCTCGACTTTTTTCTGAAGCTCCGGATTTTGCGTTAAGTGTGGCGTTGACGCTGAATAGTTGGCCGTGATGACGTTCACGTCTTTCATATTCCCAGCGTTCTTCTCGAGTGACTTGATCGTCTTCACCATGCTGTCCGTTTGATCTTTCGCTGGCGACAAGACGAGCACCGTGTCCCCTTTTTTCGGTTTGAACGGGAGTGTCTTGAACTCATTCTTCACGAGAGTGACGGCCGCTTCCGCAATTTCACGTTCTTTCGCTTTATGCTCGGCACTTCCTACCGTCGCATTCGCTCCTGCGAGTTTTTCCTCGAGTGTCGTGGAGTCCATCGTTTCTCCCCAAATCCCACGCTCTATTTTCAATTTTAAAATGCGTTCCACTGATTCATCGATGGTCGCTTCTGATAAGCGCCCATCGTTTACTGCTGCAATCACTTCCTCAAAGATCGCCTCGAGTTTGCTCACGTCCGCCTCTGAGCGTAAAATCGTCGGCATGAGTGCGATGTCGACGCCCGCTTCAAACGTCTTGATGACCGCCTCTGCTTCCGTGAAATTGTCTGCGATGGCTTGCATATTGAGTGCATCCGTCACGACGATTCCTTCATAGCCAAGCTCTTCTCGTAGCACTCCCGTGATGACATCGTCCGAAAGCGTTGCCGGGAGGGGGAACGTGCCACGATCCGATTCGACGACCTCGTCCTCGATTTGTGGCATTCCGATATGTGCCGTCATGATCATATCGATTCCTTCCGTGATAGCGCGTTTGAACGGTAACAACTCGAGACCACGCAACTCGTCGAGCGACTTATCGACAACCGGTAACCCATAGTGCGAGTCGACGGCTGTGTCCCCGTGACCTGGGAAATGTTTCGCCGTGGCGGCAACACCTTGGTCTTGAATACCTTGTGTCATGGCTGAACCGAGTTCACCGACTAGATTAGGGTCGCTCGAGAACGAACGGACACCGATGACCGGGTTTCCTGGATTGTTGTTGACGTCTAACACTGGTCCGAAGTTCACGTTTACCCCGAGTGCGTGCAATTCAGAACCGATGATTTCCCCTGCATCATAGGCATATTGACGATTGCGTGTCGCTCCGAGCGCCATATTCCCCGGTAAATTCGTCCCTGTCCCAAGGCGTGTTACAATCCCACCCTCTTGGTCGATCGTGACGAATAACGGGATATCATTGCTCGTATCTTGTTTCACGACCTCTTGAAGGTCATGAACGAGTTTCGTTGTCTGTTCCGTCTCCTTCACGTTCTCCGCAAACAAAATGACGCCTCCAAGGTCAAAACGATCGATGACTCGCGCCACTTCCGGTGCAAGTGCTGTATGGTTCGCCCCGTTCCATAATCGGAAGTCTGGCATGATCATCTGCCCGATTTTTTGTTCGAGCGTCATCGACTCTAGCTTCGTGTTGACACGCTGGTCAATCGACATCGTCGGCGTCCCTTCCGCCACGACCGCGTCTGCTGCTGGAACCGACGAGACGAGCAATGCCGTCGTCAATCCGAGTGTTGCCGTCCAATTCAGTGCCTTGTTCATGTTCCCACTCCCCTTAGTCAAATTTGGCTGACCCCCAAACGAAAAGGCATGGAGGAAGAAGCGTTGCCTCATCAACGCTCGTTCACCCCATGCCTGATCGCATCAGTTACATTTGGTCCTTATTCAGGTGGTCAACAACAGTATAGCAACTCCACTTTTTAGAAACAATTGTTCAAGTGAAAGCGTAACCATTTTGAAACAATGTTTCTGTTTTGATACACAGTGAACTGTATTGGCAAAACCAATAATTTCTGTGGTTCGTTTTTGATTCGTTTTTTGGTAAACTCAATTCGATACAGGTTAACTTTCAAAAAGGGGGAAATTATTGTGGCAAGAGGGGAACTGAAACGTAAGCCGGAATGGTTAAAGATTAAATTAAACACGAATGATACGTATACCGGCCTAAAGAAGATGATGCGCGAGAAAAATTTACATACGGTATGTGAGGAAGCGAAATGTCCGAACATTCATGAATGTTGGGCGGTACGTCGGACCGCGACCTTCATGATTCTCGGGAGTATCTGTACACGTGCTTGCCGTTTTTGTGCCGTCACGACCGGAAAACCGAACGAGCTCGATTGGGAAGAGCCAAAACGTGTCGCCGAATCGGTTCGACTCATGAACTTGAAACACGTCGTCATCACGGCTGTCGCACGTGACGATTTGAACGACTACGGGGCTACCGTCTTCGCCGAAACGGTTCGCGCGGTCCGCGCCATGAACCCAGAGACATCGATTGAAGTGCTCCCGTCGGACATGATGGGTGATTTCTCTGCCTTGCAGACGTTGATTGATGCCGGTCCTGACATCATGAACCATAACTTAGAGACAGTCCGTCGCCTCACACCAAGAGTTCGTGCGAAAGCAACGTATGACCGGACACTCGAGTTCTTAAAGCGTTCGAAAGAATTGAACCCGGATATCCCGACGAAGTCATCAATTATGGTCGGACTCGGGGAGACGAAAGAGGAATTGATTGAAGCGATGGATGACCTCCGCGCGCACAACGTCGATATTTTGACGCTCGGTCAATACTTGCAGCCGACGAAGAAACACCTCGAGGTGGAACGTTACTACCATCCAGACGAATTCGCCGAGTTGAAAGAGATCGCTCTATCAAAAGGATTCTCACATTGTGAGGCTGGTCCACTCGTCCGTTCGTCATACCACGCGGATGAGCAAGTACACAAGGCGCGTCGCCACACGATGTTGCCAATCGACTAACAGAAAGAAGAGAGATTATGACTGGTACGACGTGGCATTTACTTAGAACTGAATCGACTTCCCCGGCCGAAAATATGGCGATTGATGAAGCCGTCGCCAATTGGGTCGCAAAGGGAGAGCTCAAACCGACGCTTCGTTTTTATTCATGGGCACCACATGCAATCAGCGTCGGACGTTTCCAGCGAGCGACGCGTGACTTGGACCGGGACGCCCTCGAAGCGAACCAGATTCCGGTCGTTCGTCGCTTGACGGGGGGACGGGCCGTGTTGCACGCGGACGAGTTGACGTATAGCGTCATCTTGCCAGAATCGACCCCTGCCCTTCCGACGAATATCATCGAGAGCTATCGCTTACTCACGGAAGGAGTCCGTCGCGGGTATCACGAACTTGGCGTCCCCGCCGAATTTTCGGTACCATTGACGGAAGAGGACCGCGAAGCGCTCCGTAAACCAAAATCGGCCGTCTGCTTCGACGCTGCCTCGTACTACGAGCTTGCTGTCGACGGCAAGAAGATTGCGGGTAGCGCACAAGTGCGTCATCAAGGCGCCGTGCTTCAACATGGGTCGATTCCTCTCTCTGTCGATGATGAGGTATTATTCGACTGTTTCGCGATGAATGAGAAGGAGAAACGAGAAGCCAAAGAACGCTTCAGCGAAAAGGCCGTCGCCTTGAACGACACCTTAAAGCGCTTCGTCACATTCGATGAAGTGGCGGCCGCGTTCGAGACGGGCTTCAAGGACGCCTTCTCGTTGACGTTCGAACCGCTCGTCTTCACGAAAGAACAGCAAGCCGAAATCGATTTGCTCGTCAAGAAGTATGAGAGTGATGAATGGGTCTGGAAACGCTAAAAAGATTGTCCCTTTTGAGGGGACAATCTTTTTTTATGCCGCGTTCGCTCGGCGCAAGAGATGGCGCACTTCCCGGAACGTGACGAACGTTTTATTGTTCGCATCATACAATTTGTAGCGTAACGATTTCAGACTTGAAAATAATCCAATCGTCGTCGCCCGCTGTAACGGCGGTGTTGATGTATGTGCCTTCTCCAAATGGTAGTTCGGCACGCGTGGACTCAAATGGTGCACGTGGTGGAATCCGATATTACCCGTCACCCATTGAAGCACTTTCGGCAACTCGTAATACGAGCTCCCTTCAATGGCCGCCTTTACATAATCCCATTCCTGCTCATCTTCAAAATAGGAATCTTCGAACGTATGCTGAACATAGAACAACCAAATTCCGAGCACACCGGCGATGAACATCGTCGTTCCTTGTACGATCAAGAACGCTTGCCAACCGATCAGATAGATGAGCGCGCTATATAGGACGACGAGAGAGATATTGATGAGATACGTGTTTTGACGTTCTTTTTTCCGGGCATCTTTTCGATTAAAGCGGCTAGTCACGAGAATGAGCCAAAGGGGCCCGAGACCGAACATGACGAGCGGATGACGATATAGGCGATACTTTAGACGCGTCCATTTTGACGCTTCGATATACTCCTCAATCGTCATGACCCAGATGTCCCCGACACCCCGTTTATCCAAATTCCCACTCGAGGCGTGATGAATCGCATGCTCTCGTTTCCACTTCTCGTATGGGAACAATGTCAACACACCGGTAATTGTTCCAACAATCGCGTTCGCCTTCTTATTTTTAAAGAATGAACCGTGCGTACAGTCGTGGAAAATGATGAACATCCGCACGACGAATCCCGCTGCAATCAGCGTGAAGGGCAATGTCAGGAAAATCGAGACACTTAGCAGTTGATACGCTAAAAACCATGACACGAGAAACGGTAAAATCGTATTGATCATCTGCCGCACACTAATCCGAATATCGGACTTTTCAAACGGCGAGACGTGCTTTCTTAATTGGGCAATCTTTTCTTTACTCATCACAACCTCCTTGAATTCAACAGCGTCACAACGCAAAAATATAGATAAAACCAACAACCAACGTTGTTCAATGTGAATTCATGGATCGGAAGCATTCCCTATCAAGAATTAACACTAGGTCATTATATCACGTATAAAACTTGTGTGGTGAAAATTCAGAAAAAAGACTTGCCCCTATTCCTAGAGACAAGTCTAATTGATTCATTGTTGCGTATAGATCGAAACCGACCCACCGTTGACGAAGAACTCGCCCCAGCCATCCGTATTGATTGTCACGAGACGTCCATTATTTCCAGTCATGTCTTTCCATACTTCTCCCGCGTTTTGTTTTCCAACATACATCCATTTCGATCCACCCGGTCCGTCCGACAAAATCGTCGCAAGTCCCGATTTCGCTCGATCTGTCACACCTTCACGCGTCCACCCGATGACGTCTTGATGATCGATATAGTCATGTTGTGTACCGTAGGCGAAATCTTTACGCGCTTTCAAAATCGGTTGAAGCGACGCTGACATATTCGGGATTTCACGGTTCGTCGTCCCTTTCGTTCCATAGTAGTCACCATAGAAAAGTGCTGGATAACCTTGACCGCGTGTCATGATGGTCGCATAGGCGAGCGGCTTGAACCATTTAGCGACCGTTGACTCAAGTGACTGTCCTGGTTGTGAGTCATGGTTGTCGACAATGGTGACAGCGAGTGTCGGATGTTGCTCGACGACCGTGCCTTTTAGGATATTTCGCATATCATAATAACCGCCACCGTTTCCTGCTGCTTGAAAATTGTAGTGTAGTGGTACATCGAACACGGAGTGGGTATAGCCCGTCTTCGCCAGATAATCGTTGATGGCCCCAAGATCGTTCTTCCAATACTCGGCGACGGTGAACATCTCTTTTCCAGTCGCCTGACGGACGGACGTCACCCACTCTTTTAAATAGGAATGGTTGATATGTTTGACCGCATCGAGTCGGAATCCATCTAGTCCTAGTGAATCCGCATACCATTTGCCCCAGTTTTTCATCTCTTGTCGTACTTCCGGATGTTCAAAGTCGATGTCCGCATACATCAAATAATCGTAGTTTCCGTTCTCACCGGACACTTCACTGTCCCACGCTTTACCGGTACTCTTAAATTTATAAATTCGGCTCAAACTCCGTGACTGATCCCAATCCGTTCCATCAAAGTGATACCAACGCCACTTGAATGGAGAGTATGTATTATTCCGCCCTGCGAAATTGAAGCCAGTCCAGGCAGAAATGGCATATTCCCCTGATGTCTCTTGATTTCGATTAGAAGGATTGACTTCGACAGCTTGAACAGATTCCGTGTAATCGGCTCCGCCCTTATGGTTCATGACGACATCCCCGTACACACCAATCCCTTTCCCATGTAGGTTCGAGATGGCCGACTGCAGCTGCGCTTTTGTTCCATACTTCGTCCGCGTCGTTCCTTTTTGATTGAATTCTCCAAGGTCATACAAATCGTACGCTCCGTATCCGACATCATTTTGCGATGTTCCTTTATACGCCGGTGGAATCCAAACGGTCGAAATTCCGATGTCCTTTAAGTGCTGCGAATCGTTCGAGAGTCGGTTCCAATGTTGTCCATCGTTTGGAACGTACCATTCAAAGTATTGCATCATCGTTCCGTTCTGCGGGGTCGCCGCTTGTGCGACCGGTTGCCCTGAAAGTAGTGCAATCGATGTCACTCCAGCCAGGACGGCAATCCCTTGTCGTTTCTTCAACATCTTTCATTCCTCCTCAAATAATTAATGAAAGCGCTTGCATTAATTATTGTGAAGGTTTTTGATTTTGTTGCATAGACCAACGTCAAAAAACAGTTCTCTCTCCCTAACTATTTCTCATTCGAATAGTTCAGTCGAACGAAACAAAGACGGATGGCTTGTGCCATCCGCCTAGTTATTAACTGGTGACGTAATCCAGGTCATGCAAAATATAGGCCAGGAAGAAGATCATGCTTGGATTCTCATAGCGCATCTGGACTTTACGAAGCTGCTCGCGATACGTGACCTCATACTCCGCCCCGTTCATCTTGCGCTCCATGTTCATCTTAATGAGGGCATCGAGTTTGTCCATCATATCGACGAGCATTCCTTCATACGTATCGTCCTTCGAGTCGGCCATATATCGACGGAACGCCGATTGCATGTATTCAGGCAACAGTCCAAGCAAACGTTCACTCTCTGCCCGTTCGTACGCCTCAAACGCCGCCCCCGTCTCTTGTGTCGAATGCTTCACCGGACCGAGCACGTCTCCGGTCACCCCTTCGACTAAATCGTGACAAAGAAGACGGGCCACGAGCTCGGCGACATCGACGTCAACGTCGTACTTCTCACGCTCTAAGAGTCCACTGAACATGCCGAGCGCGGCCGCCCGGAAACCATGAATCGCATCGTTATCGTCAATCGTGTTGAAGCGACCTTTCCAGCGACGGACACTATCCATCCGCATGACGTTCTCGATGAATCGCAACACATCCGTTTCTGCCTCGACCTGGTCGAACAGCCAGCGAACCGAATCAATCGGATGATGTCGGAGTGCGGCTTTCATCTCTTCTAGTTTGTCATCAAAGTGCGGAGAGCCGTGCGCGACTTCTCGTCGCACGAACAACATCGCATCGAACGAATCAATCCCGTCCACGATTCGACCTTCGAACGAATCATCTTCCGCTTCCACCACGAAACGATGAAAGTGAGGACGTAATGATTGCGACAGCAGCTCGACAAGACCGAGACTCGCTGTTCGTTCCATACGCTCGATGTGACCGATCAAGGTCGGTTCTTTTTTCGTCCGGTGCATGATCGGACCCGTCTGTACTTCATTCATATCGTGGAAAATGGCTTTCCCTAGCAAATCGAGCAAGTCGACTTCACGCCCGTTCTCTTTTTCCACATAAGCCGCGATCAAGCTGAAGACCGCGACACGAAAGCTGTGACTCGCTGCATTATCATGATAATGGGGGGCATATTCGTCCCATCGTTGCACGTTTTGCATGCGTGTCATCTTTCGGATAAACGTTCCGTTATGCATGGTTTCACTCCTTACGATAATCGTTCAAATACATCGTCATGACAGACGACATATAACATGTCTGTTTCCTGAAGCGGCAAATCGAGCATCGTCGCCACATCCAAGCGGTCATTGACCGCGATGAGTGTCACCCCTGATTCAAGTAACGCTGTATTTGCTTGTCGAACATTCTGCCACTCGACTTTTGGTTTCAACGCTTGAATGTTCCCACCTGACTGTTTGCTCAGCAACTGACGGAAAATTGCTGTCGTTCCAGGTTGTAACGTCGCTTTTGCCATCAAGAGGGAGACCGAGTCGTTCGTTAAAATAAAATCGTCGACGCGGACGTGTTTGAATTTCGAGATATTTCTTTCTTCACACACTTCGACGACCGTGTGCAAGTCCACCTGATACTCAGAAGAGAGTGCCTCGACCGCTGACGCGATCAATAACGACTTCCCATCGGCGAGTAACGTCTCCGTGATACGGGCATCCGCAAAAATCGCGACGCGTCGCGCCTTCAAGACGTTTGCTTGCAGCAATACCGCTTCATCCGAAGCATCGCCTGATACGAAGTGAACTTGATCGTGCACGTACGGTTCCTCAACTAACTGATCAATCAAGACGATCTCTGCTTTCGGTTCGTAGTTAAGCACTTCATCGATTGCTTTCTTCGTCTTCGGGGACCACCCGATATACACATAATGTCCTTCTCCACGATACACTAGTCTTCCCTCCCGTTTTAGCCGTTGAAACGTCGCACCGATTTCAACCAATTTTCCAATCAACGCCCCGATAATTCCAATCCCGAATAGGAATAAGAATATCCCGAGCCATCGCCCTGCCACGGAGGACGGATAAAAGTCCCCGTATCCGACGGTCGTCAATGTCGTCATCGTCCACCAGAACGAATCAAACAGTGATCCGAATGTCTCTGGTTCTAAAACATAACCGAGCACGGTTCCTAAGATAATGATGCCAATCGAAGCTAAGACGACATTCAAAAATGATAATTTCGCTAACCCTTTCCACACGCGAAATAAGATATGCACTGTTTCCCCCTCCTTCTCTCTTATATACTAAACGTAACCACAAAAAGATTCACGAAACCATTTTGATGGTGATCCCGTATAAGAAGAAAAAAGGAAGGACTGACTTATGAACTCCATCGTCTTAGAGTATCGTCTCTATAAAAATGAATTATCGTTCGAACCACTATACCATTACACGTCTCTCGGCTTAGACGAAGTGCTAGCTCGTCGTGAATGTGAGTTTTTCGTCAAAGACGGCATGACCTACAAACAACGCTCGTCTGCCCTTGAAGGCGATCAATACTTTTTAATTTATGTCGATCGCTATACAGAGGGACCGATGGACAAGCACGAAACGAGCGACATCAAAGTCGAAATCCGCACGCTCGACGACCGGTTTGACAACCCATTACTCGAAGCCTATTACGTCGACCGCCACCTTGATGCACTCGCCATGCTCGGAAGCCAGTACTTGTATGTCGCCGGTAAAGAATATGAGCGCGATTCAGCAGAAACAGATGAAGATCGTGGTGTTTATGTTATCTACGTCACACCGACTGGTTATGAATTGGAGGAATCAACATGAAGACAAGCAAGAAAATTTTAAGCGGACTATCCGTTGCGGTATTGACCACTTCCCTTGCCGCGTGCGGTGGGGATGAATATGAAGAGGCGGCACTCCCGGAAGAACCGACCGGATACGAATGTGACGATTGGGACTGGGATGACGAGACCGAGTCGTATTATTGTGACGACGACCGCTCTCCGCACTATGGTAGCTACTTCTTACTCGGTAGCCTGTTCCGCTCAAAAAATGGATTGAAGAGCTCTTCGTCATATAAGACATACAAAGCCAACGGTGGTGCGACCGGTTCCGTATCGAAAGGCTCTAATTCTGGGTCGTCAAAATCTGGACTCGGCAGTGGCTCTAAAGGTGGATTTGGCGGATGACGCGTGACGAACTTTACAGTCAAATCCCTTATTTTTGGCCCGATTTAAACGATGAAGAATATGCCTTGTACGATTGTTTTGAGATGACCGCCTCGCAGGTTGCCTCTGTCCGAGAGGCAACCGAGGCGGTTGACTCGATTTTTCGGAAGACGAATCAATTATTACGCACCCTACCTGACGAAACGCTCCGACTGCTTGGTTACCCTGAGGCGAGTCTGCCGTTCTTACGGGCGAAGACGATACCGCAGGAGACGATCATCGGTCGTTACGACTGGATCATGAAAGATGATCAACTCAAGTTGATGGAGTTCAATGCAGATACGCCGACCTTCATTAAGGAGCTGTTTGATGTGAACGGCGTGGTCGCTTCCGAGTTTGGTCTACTCGACCCGAACAGGGAAGCCACCCCCCAACTGAAAATTGAGCTGCGGAAAGCGATCGTCGCCGCGTGGAATCGACTCAAACGAGATGGCACACCGAAAATCGTTTTTACGGCACATGATGATAACATCGAAGACAAGTGGACGGCACGATTTCTGCAAGAGACGCTCGATTTACCGTCTGAATTCGTACCGTTGCACACTTTACTCGTCGACGAAGACGGCGTCTACACACCATCGGGCGAGCGAATTGACATCTTATATCGCCAAACATATCCGATCGAGCATCTTGTGGACGATCGGGCTCCAGACGGAGACTTGATTGGCATTCGGTTACTTGAACTCGATCAACAAAAATACGTGTCACTGCTCAATCCCCTCTCGGCGTTTCTCATGCAATCGAAAGGCGTACAGGCGCTGATTTGGGAATTGTATGAGACGGAGACACTATTCGATCAAGCCGAGCGCAACATCATCGGAACATATTTTTTACCGACTTACTTAGAAGACACACCGTTTCTCGGTGAATCGGACTATGTCAAAAAGCCGGCATTCGGACGTGAAGGGGACTCCGTCATCTTGTATACGAAAGATGGCCAACCGTTTCATCGCGAAACATTACAAACGTATGCGGAAGAAACGGCCGTGTACCAACAGTTCATCGAACTCCCGACACGGATGACGACAACCGTCAAAGGTCGTATGGAGACACATTACATGGTCGGATGTTTTTGCTTGAACGGACACCCATCCGCACTCGGCGTCCGCGCCGGCAGCATGATCACGAACAACCAATCTTATTACTTAGCCGTTGGCACACCTATGCAAAAGGAGACGAACTCATGACATTCATCACACTCGATTCAATCTTAAGCTTCCTGGCCCACCTCGGGACAGGATTCGGTCTCATTCTCGCGGGACTCATCATCTTCGCACTAACGACCAAATATTCGGAACGCAAGTTAATCAAAGAAGGCAACATGGCTGTCGCGTTGAAACTTTGGGGGAAAGCACTAGGACTCGCCATCGTCATTTATACAGTCTGGGCGAACAGCGTCAACTTGCTCGATGCGTTCATCTGGGGACTCGTCGGTATCGCCGCCCAAGTATTGGCGTTCTGGACGTTTGAATACGTCCTCACACCAGGCGTGAATTTAGAAAAAGAAGTCGAGAATGGCAACATGGCCATCGGTTTCAGCTTGTTCGCCGCATCACTCGTCGTCGGGATCATCGTCGCCGCGAGCTTGACGTACTAATCAAACACCCCATGCACGCATTTGCGAAGCATGGGGTGTTCGTATTTATAAAAGTCAGGAGGAACAATCATGTCGAAGCGAATCATCCTACTCACAATCGTTTCCGGTCTCATCATCGTAGCCATCGCAGTCGGTGTCGGACTTTACACCTACACTAACATTCAGGCTGGTGACTCATACGAAAATGCCGAAAAAGAAATGAATCGTTATATGACGACGAACAATTGGTATACGTTTGAAATTCATAATATGGAACAGTCCGTTCTCTCTTTTTACACAAATGAAGACCGCTCCGTCATCGGTCTAGCTGAGATTGATGTCGAAACAGGGAACTTAGGGTCTGTCACGAAACAAACAGAGCCGAATCAGCCTTTTGACTTCGTCATCCTTCGAGTTGAAGACATGGAGTACATCGGTGTTCACCTTAAAGAGCGACCGGAAGATATCGTCTATTTACGGTTAAACGGTGACGATGTCTCAAAAGATTTTCTTGTCAACGATCCCGAAATTGAAAGCTACACCATGACATATGTCATTGAAACATCACGACCGTCAGATGGTTCGTGGTCACTTGAAACATTGGATGCCAACAAACAAGTCATACATTCAAGTAAACTCACGGAATAACCTATATTGTGCATCAAGACGACTTTTTCCAGTCGTCTTTTTTAGTTGGTCGCAAGAACTCCAGACGGTCCGAAAAATTCATATCGTGCCTGTGGAATCACACGTACAACCGTCTCCATCATCGCACTCGGTCCGCACGTATAAACATCATGCCCTTCCACATCAAGTGCTTCAAGGTGTGACTTATTCATGCAACCCGATACGTCATCCACGTGTGTGATGAGTTTAAGCCCTTGATCCACGAGTTCATCGAGTTCGTCTCCGAGCGGACGAAGGTCCATACTCCGAACTGCGTGCAATAACGTGACAGGACGTCCTTGTTCGAGTGCCGTCTTCGCCATGTTGAAAAGGGGCGTGATCCCGATTCCTCCCGCGATGAGTGTGAGCGGACGATCAGACGTTTCAAGGATAAATTCTCCTGCTGGTGCGCTCATCGGGACTTCTGTTCCGACCGTCTGTTCATGGAGCCAGTTTGAGACGAGTCCCTCCGCTTTCGGCGCAATCCAGTAGCCGTCTTCTGTCGTCTCGATGACACTATATTGACGGTGATGTAGGATGTCCTCTCCCGCAATGCGCGCTTGAACCGAGACGTATTGTCCTGGGATGGCTGTGCCAATAACTCCATCTTTCGCGACGAGACGGAATCGTTTCACTTCAGGTGTATCTACTATGATTTCTTCGATGACGAACGATTTGAATCCGACCCATGGCGCGTCATCATACATTTTTTTCTCGAGTGAGATGAAGACATCGGCAATCACACCGTAAGCTTTTGCCCATGCATCGATGATGTCAGGTGTTGCAGCTTCACCGAGTACGTCTTGAATCGCCGCAAGCAAGTTCTCACCAACGATCGGATAATGCTCCGGTCGGATGTTCAAACTTTTATGTTTATGAAGTGCTGGTTGAATGGCAGGAAGAATCGCTTCGAGTCGGTCGATATGAAGGGCAGCCGCATAAACCGCGTTCGCGAGTGCTTCTGGCTGACGTCCTCGCTTTTGATTCGTATGGTTGAAGAAGTGACGAACTTCTGGATTTTGTTCAAACATTCGTTGATAAAAATGCTTCGTGATTGTCACACCATGTTCTTTCAAAACTGGTGCCGTCGCCTTTATAATCTCAATCGTTTGTTGATCTAACATGTAAATTTCCCCCTTTTGTTTTGTACACGTTCATTATGTGAGACAAGTCACTTTAAAGCAATATATTAAATACTTGTTTAAAGTAGATTTCACGTTTCTGACTTATTTTCGCCATTACCCTTTCACATTTGTTCGAATCGCACTTTTTGGGATTGTCTTGTACAATGAAACGAGAGGTGATGATGGATGAGACTCACGCAAACATGTGACTACGCACTGCGAACATTGATGTATAGCGCTACGTTTTCACATCGGCTCGTCACGATTCAAGAAGTGGCAGACCAATATAACATCTCCAAAAACCATGTCATGAAGGTCGTATATGAGCTTGGGAAATATGGTTATTTGGAATCGGTGCGTGGTCGAGGCGGCGGCTTTCGACTCGCACGACCGATGGATGACATCAATGTAGGGGAAGTCGTTCGGACGATGGAACCGTTCGAACTCGTGGAATGCTTCGGGGAAGGCCGATGCGTGATCGCACCTGCCTGTGATTTACGAGGGGTTTTGAATGAAGCCATGTTGGCGTTTCTTCATGTACTCGATCGTTACACGATTGCGGATCTCGTCGTCAACCGAACGAACGAACTCGCCATGTTATTAGGCGTACAAAACCCGACGGACTGAAATGGTACGTCGGGTTTTCCGCTTACAAAGCCTTTAGTTTTGATTCGATTTCTGCTCGCTTTGACTCAAGAAACGGAGGCAAGGCTAATCGTTCTCCGAGTGTCTCAAGCGATTCATCCGTCGCAAATCCCGGTTCATCTGTTGCCAGTTCCACTAAGATTCCGCTCGGTTCGCGGAAGTAAATCGACTGAAAATAGTAACGGTCAATAAGACCAGAGTGGCTGATTCCATGTGAGTCAAGCTTCTCGATCCACTTCGTCATATCGTCTGTTTCTTCCACTCGAATCGCCACATGATGCACACTCCCTCGCCCTGGTCGTTCCGATGGCAAATCCGGCCGATCGACGAGATGAATCTCTGTCGCCACACCACCCTCGCCCGTCTCAAAGACACGCACGTCATGTCCATCCCGTTCAAATGTCGTTACATATTGATAGTCAAGCACTTCTGTCAGCACCCGTGCCGTCTTGTCAATCCGCCGTACCGTCCATTCACTGAATCCGAGACCGAAGATACCGAGGTCCGCTGGCACTGGACCTTTGCTCCAAGGTGTCCCGCTCCCTCCTTCTACAAGACAGAGACGTTGACCCTCATGATCTTCGAACGAAAGGGTCGCCCTTCCTAAAACCGACTCGATTTCTCCGTAAGATACATCGAACGCGTCAAAACGCTCCTGCCAGTACGCGAGCGCTCCATCCGGCACCCTGAGTGCTGTCCGGGAAATACTGCTTGACCCTCGATACGTCTGTCCGAGAAACGGTAACTCAAAGAACGTCAAATCGGTTCCAGGCGTACCCATCTCGTCTGCATAGAACAAGTGATACATCGATGGGTCATCCTGGTTAACCGTCTTTTTGACGAGCCGCATCCCTAGTATTTCCGTGTAGAATCGCAAGTTCTTCTTAGCATCCCCGGTCATCGCTGACACGTGATGTTGTCCACTAATCACCTTCATCCCTCATCTCCCCTTTCGACTATATCGTTATTGTATCATCCCCAAATGAGTAAATTCCTCTTTACATTATGTAAAGTTTGTTTTACACTAGTGGTAGAAACTAGAAATGAGGTGGCACGATGCCATTGATCAACCGCGTGAAAGAACTGCGTGCCCGGCACCAGTTAACCCAAGGTGACCTGGCCGAAAAAGTTGGTGTGACGAGACAGACGATCATCTCGCTCGAGAAAGGCAGCTACACGCCGTCGCTCATGCTGGCGATGCACATCGCACGGGTGTTTGAGGAACCGGTCGAATCTATATTCACAATCGAGGAGGAATCACAATGAAACATGTCGTCATTCAATCTATTTCAAGTATCATCCTGTATGTCCTGATGGCTTTTCTATTCAGTTCGTTTTTATCTGATATGTCGAAAACAGTCATCGAGTCCGACCGATTCTTAGTTGAATTTAATCTACTCCCACTACTATTACTCGTTGTTTTTGGCATCGTTTGGACAGTCTATTCGTTTAACACCAGGCCGAATAAACAGTTGAGCTTTGCCCAATGGTCCGTCCGGATGACAGAGTTCAGTGAGGTCGATGAGCGTGAACAAATCATCACAGCGAAAGCGACAAAAGCTGCCTACGTCTCGTTCGGCATTTCAGTCCCAATCCTTATGGGATCGTTCATGTTCTATCCGTTATTTGAAGAGACGCTCCCTGCCTATCCAATATACGCCCTTGCTTCTACATTGATCATCGCGACACTCGTTTATATGACGACCTGGATTCGCGGCTATCGACATTAAGGAATTCATCACGAATTCCTTTTTTTGTGTCCATTTTTCATCGATTCGGCTATCATGATTGCCAATTCTAATACACCGTGCTTATATATAACTAAATGGTTATATAAAGAATGTAAGGAGTCTTGCTTTGTGAAAACCGTCGATTTGACGATTGGAAACGTGCAACGCGTCATTCTGGCTCTTGCCCTTCCGCTCGTCGGTAGCTCGTTATTACAATTTACGTATAGTCTCGTCGACATGTTTTGGGTCGGTGCGCTCGGGAGCGATGCTGTGGCAAGTATCGGTGCAGCTAGTTTTTATATCATGCTCGGACAGGCGATTCAATCGTTGATTGTCGTTGGCGCCGGCATCAAAGTATCACAAGCTGTCGGGAGACGTGACCTCAATTCGGTTCAGCGTCATGTCCGGGCCAGCAGGCGTCTGAATCTAACACTCGGTCTTTCGTACGCCTCACTACTAATTATGTTCGGTCATACATTCATCGGCTTTTTGAATATGGGTGCCCCCGCTGTGGAGCAGCTTGCGTATGATTATTTGTTCGTCAGCGCGCCGATGCTCATCTTTTCTTTCTTTAATTTGCTTTTTGCTCGTCTATTCAGTGCATATGGCAATACGACAACAGCGATGCGAATCAATGCGACAGGTGTCATCCTCAATATGATTCTCTCCCCGATTTTCATTTATCCATTCCAACTCGGTGTGATCGGGGCTGCCCTTGCAACACTTGTCGCCAACGTCATGATGTTCGGATTGTTTTGGCACCGTGCTCGTACATTATTCAATTGGGATGAAGTCGTTCAGCCGACTCGGGCTGACTATAAAGAAATCATCCGTCTTGGTTTTCCGATGGCAACCCAACGGATTTTGTTCACGGTAATCAGTATTTTTCTTGCCCGCATGATTGGCTCATACGGGACGGAAGCGATTGCGGCACAGCGCATAGGACTTCAAATCGAATCGATTGCCTACATGATGATTGGTGGCTTGAACGGAGCAATGGCTAGCTATACCGGTCAAAACCTCGGGGCACGAAAAGTAGATCGTGTTTATGAAGGTTACCGGGTAACGACCCGACTCGGGATGGTTTACACAGGATTCATTATGTTGTTCTTTTTATTCGTCCCAGATTTACTCATTGGTCTATTCGTCGATGACGTTCGAACCATCGAAATTGGGGCGAGCTACTTGCGAATTATCGGCATTTCGCTCGTCTTCTCATCGATTGAAATGATCGGAAACGGATACTTCTCAGGACTCGGATTACCGAAAATCCCCGCGACCATCTCGATTATTTTCACAGTGGCCCGTATCCCGCTCGCATTTTTTCTTGAGCCTTATCTCGGAATCGATGCCATCTGGTGGAGTATCGCCATCTCAAGTATCACAAAAGGGCTTGTCTCTGCCCTCTTTGTCCGACTAACGAAAAAGGAAGTGATTTCCCTTGCAGAAGCAGTTTAATCAACTACCCCACCATCTCATCACAAGTGGAAAATTTGCCATCGAGCGAGAAATGTTACGAGTCACGTCAGAAGGCACACTAGCTGTTACGAAGCATCCAAAAGCACTCGGTCATAAAGCGACACATCCATACATCACGACCGACTTTTCTGAAAGTCAAATTGAGCTCGTCACTCCAACGTTTCCGACGATTGAGGCGGCACATCATTTTTTAGAAACGCTATACGACATCACGGCGCTAAACATAGGCGATGAACGCCTTTGGCCACAATCGATGCCATGTGCCTTGCCGGAAGATGGTACGATTCCACTCGCTGATTTTGGTGTGTCCGGACTAGAGGCTAGCCATTATCGTGAGCATCTGCTCCAAAAATATGGTGCGAAAAAACAACTCATTTCTGGAATCCATTTCAACTTTTCATTTTCCGATGAGATGTTATCCGCATTATACGAAGGATCCCCTGAACAATATCGACACTTCAAAGATCACCTATATTTGAAGTTAGTTCGTCAATATTTACGAATGCGTTGGCTCATCGTCTATTTGCTCGGTGCTACCCCCGCCGTACATGCGAGTTATGAAGAACGATGTGTCAGCCAGATGCAAGCGCTCCATGTAGACACTTTTTCAAATAAACAAGCATTGTCATATCGGAATAGCGACTGTGGCTACACGAACGTTGAACCGCTTTATCCGAGTTATGAGACTCTTCCAGACTATGTAGCTGATGTACGACGATTCATTGCGAAAGGCGAGATTGCCAATCCAAACGAACTCTACTCCCCCATCCGATTGAAAACATCGAAAGGTGGTAACGACTTAAATCAACTCGAGGCACACGGTATCGATTACATTGAAATTCGCAATATCGATTTGAATCCGTTTGAAAAGACCGGAATTGCTCGTTCAGATTTACGATTCCTTCATCTATTTTTGTTGTACTTGACCTTTACTGAGGAGACATCTCATGTCGATTGGCAAGCTGAAGCGTACAATAATCAACAACGTGTCGCCAAAGAAGGCATGTCTCCCGCAAGCATATTGACTCGAGATGGTTACGCCATACCTTTACACACGTACGCGACAGAACTTCTCGACGCCATCGATTCGTTCAACACACACTATGACCTCGGCTTCGAAGATGTCTTTCCCGCTGTACGCGAAAAAATTGATCACGTGGACAGGACGTACGCTTCCCGATTAAAGACGATTATGATCGAGACAGGTTATCACGCATGGTCCCTCGCCCAAGCAGAACACTTTTATGAGGACGCCTATGCAAATCGTTTTCGCATTCACGGTTATGCCGACCTGGAACTGTCTACTCAAATCTTAATGAAATCCGCAATTAAACGTGGTTATCGTGTCGATGTCATCGATCGTTCTGACCAGTTCATTCGGATTCGAAACGGCAAACACGAAGAATACGTCAAACAGGCAACGAAAACATCAAAAGACAATTTTGTTTCCGTCTTAATGATGGAGAATAAAACGGTGACAAAGTTTGTACTCGCAGAGCATGGCATTCGTGTCCCTGAAGGGGTAGAACTTCAAGAGGAATCGGATTTATCTCAGGCATGGCATTCATTTTCAAAACAACCCATCGTCTTAAAGCCGAAGTCTACAAACTTCGGAGTCGGTATTCACATTTTTAAAGACGGAGCGACGTATGAGGAAGCACTGTCTGCATTTCAGTATGCGAAAACGTTTGATGATGTCGTTTTACTTGAGACATTCTTACCCGGAAAAGAATATCGCTTCCTCGTCATCGGGGATGATGTCGCGGGCATCCTCCATCGTGTCCCGGCGAACGTCACTGGAGATGGCACCTCTTCTATCCGTCAACTCGTTGCGACAAAAAATGAAAACCCGTTACGCGGAAAAGGATACAAGACACCGCTCGAGAAAATCGAAATCGACGAGGTCGTCATCTCATTTTTACGTGCTCAAGGCAAGACCCTCGATAGTATTCCCGCTCTCGATGAGCGTGTCTTCTTACGCGAAAACTCTAATATCAGTACCGGCGGAGATAGTATCGACTATACGGATCAAATTTCTGACATCTATAAGCGTATTGCTGTCGATGCCGCTAAGTCAGTCGGGGCAACCATCTGTGGTGTCGATATGATGATTCCCTCTCTCGATGATGCGCAAATCGAATACGGTATCATCGAATTGAATTTTAATCCCGCCATCCATATCCACGCTTTTCCTTATGAAGGAAAAGAACGACCGATTGGTGAGATGCTACTTGATTTATTGTTTAAATATTGAGTATTCCTGTTTCGGAATATTCCTAATTGGGAATATTCAAAATAAGAGGACGGTGACGAAAAATGGAAGAGAGATTGGCTTCTTTGTTTCAAGCGTTAGCCGACCCGAACCGGTTGCGGATAATCGAATTGTTACGGAAACAAGAGTGGACGGTCGTAATGATGGCAAATCAGCTTGGGATCAGTCAACCGCAGACATCGAAGCACTTGCGAATTCTGTATGATGCAGGTCTCGTCACAGTAACCATTGATGCCAATCGAAGACGTTATGCACTCGAGTTTCAAGCACTCGAACCGTTAGATGCTTGGCGGACCTATATGGCTCGGGAAACAGAGCGACTCGATCGATTGGAGACGTTTTTAGCGGAGTCACAGCGAGAGGAGAATGGATCATGAGTACGGTCAAATCACATGTAGAGGGCACGACATTGATTATGGAACGTCTGTTCAAGGCACCACGCCAACTTGTATTTGAAGCATTCTCGACACCTGCACATTTAGAGAAATGGTGGGGACCGTCCGGATGGGAGACGAAAGTATACAGCTTCGACTTCAAACCGGGGGGGATTTGGCATTATTGCATGACTTGTGTCGACAAAGAACAAGGTGACTTTTATGGTATGGAATCATGGGGCAAATCAACCTTTATCGACATCGATCCATACTCCCGAATCGTCTATACGGATGCATTCTCGGATGCGGACGGACACGTCAATCCGGACTTGCCTGTCATGACGATCACAAATGAATTTCTCGATACATCGGAAGGCACGTTATTCATTAGTCGCTCCGAATTCCCGAATGAAGAGGCTCTCCAACAAGTCGTCGAAATGGGCGCTGTCGAAGGGTTCACTTCCCAACTCGATCGTCTCGAAGCGATTGTAAGCCAGTAAAAAACATGCACCGTTCCCGAAAAGGAATGGTGCATGTTTTGATTCATCTGAACTGCCGAAACAATCCATCAAGCTGTTCTCGCGTAATCCGTTCAAACGTATCTCCGATGCTTACTTCGGTTGAACAGTGTCCGTCTTTTTCAACGAGATATCCCGTAATGCCTACTCCTGTTTCTTCTTGGATTCGCGCAATTTTTTCCCCGAGCTCTTCCTTCTCCCCTTGAACATGTAAATGGAACATATTCGTAACGGGGATGCGTGGGGTCGTCCAGACGCCGTCGAGTTCGTTGAATCGTGCTGCCAACTGTACGGCATAATCCCGATACTCGGTCATCTTATCTTTCCGCATCTCGTAATAATAATCGGAAGAAAGAATATACGGATAAAGGCTGATCAAGTCACCACCGTAACGTCGTTTCCATACCTTCGACGTGTCACAAAATGACTTCGGTCCAGCAAGGATGGCACCGGCAATCCCACCGATTCCTTTATAAAACGAGACGTACACGCTATCGAAGAGTGCACAGATTTCAGACGCTTCTTTTTCGTAATACGGAAGCGATTCGAACAGTCGCGCACCGTCTAGATGCAGATGAATCCCTTTCTCACGACAGTGTTCATGAATCGCCACAAGTTCCTCGAACGTCGGCAATTCCCCTCCAATTTCTCGTTGTGGCAGTTCGAGCAATAGACACGCGATATCCGGTAACGCTTGAATCTCTTCGAGTGTCATCAATCGATTTTCTTCCCCGACTAAAATCGGTTCGATGTGATGCAACTCCTTCAAGCCATCCTGTTCATGGATTTCAAGGTGGCAGAGTGGATGATACGCGACCGTGCTCTTCCCTGTCTCGTCACACCAAATGCGTAGCGCAATTTGTTGCGCCATCGTGCCGCTCGGAAAGAATACTGCCGACTCTTTCCCAAGGACTTGTGCCATCTTCTCTTCAAATTGTCGAATCGTTTTGCCCTGTCCATACTGATCACTCGGCTCATCTTCACGTACATGCTCAAACGCACGCTTCAACACCCCGATTTCTCGTTTGCCATGACCGCTCAACTGAACAGCTGTCT
The DNA here is from genome assembly GCF_018617455.1 of Exiguobacterium sp. s22. Classification (GTDB taxonomy): domain Bacteria; phylum Bacillota; class Bacilli; order Exiguobacteriales; family Exiguobacteriaceae; genus Exiguobacterium. The sequence continues at coordinate 31,595 of NZ_JACSKD010000009.1, read as the reverse complement.
GACGATACGTGTCTGCTAATCGCTCCATATATTCCCCTCCTCGACAAATAAACTCCCTGTCAGTATAACAGGGAGTCCTCTACTCAGTCGCGAATCCGGACGATGAGTTTACCGCGCACTTTCCGCGTTTGTAGTTTTTCGAGACCTTCTTTCAACTGGTCGAACGACAACACTTCTGTGACGAGATCGTTCAGTTCACCTGCATCGAGCAAGTTCATCATCTCTTCGGCCATATACGCCAAGTTGCGAATCGCACGTTCATCCTCGCTCGCATGTGCCGCCCCGAGTGCCACTTCGTGAATCGAAGGGGATAACGTGAAGCCTTTCATGTTCGTCATGTCTGGTGGCCCGGCGATATAGGCGAGGTGTCCGCTGAACGCGAGGCGATCGAGGTCGGCTGTCGCAACGTCTCGTCCGACCGTATTCAAAATCAAGTCGACACCACGTCCATCCGTCTCTTCCATGATGCGTGCCGTCACATCCTCGACGTTATAGTCGATCACCACGTCCGCCCCGAGTGATTCTACCCACTCAAAATTCTCCGGAGATGCCGTCGTGAATACCTTCAGACCGAGCCGTTTTGCGAGCTGAATCGCAAAGCCACCGACACCGCCCGCTCCGGCGTGTACGAGAATCGTCTCCTTATCTCGCGTGTTCAGCTTCTGCATGACCGCTTCGTATGCTGTCATCCCCGCACACAGGATGGAAGCCGCCGCTTCGTCACTGACACCTTCCGGTACAACCGCACATGCCCGAGCATCGACGACCGTATACTCGGCGAACCCTCCGTATTTTGAAAGATCCGTATGCACGGCTACACGTGAACCCGTAATGATGTTAGCGATACTTGAACCAACCTCGACGACTTCTCCAACGAGATCGACACCGAGAATGTGTGGGTATGACCAGTTCGGGTTTCCGTTTGAACCAACTTTATAGTCGACCGGGTTCAAGGCGACCGCTTCGACACGAATCAACAGTTCTCCCGTTCCTGGTGTCGGTCGGTCGATTTCTCCAATATGCAGATGATCCAGACCAGGTTGGTCGAGTAGCCATGCTTTCATGTTTAGTAAGCTCCTTCCGAATACGTGAGTTCGTATGAGTGTGAATAAATTTCAACGAGGTTGCCGAATGGATCTTCGCAGTACACCATGCGATACGGTTTCTCGCCTGAGTAGTATTCGCGAATCGGCATCCGTTGTTTCCCGCCATGGGCGACAATCTTCTCGACAAGTCCTTCGATGTCAGGATCTTGTACACAGTAGTGGAAAATCCCTGTCTTCCAAAACTCGAAGTTGTCTTCTGGTGTCTCGTTATTCGGGAACTCGAATAACTCGATTCCGATTCCGTCTCCTGTTGACGTATGGGCGATGCGGAATTTACCCCAGCCTGGTCCGAAGACGTCGGTACACATCACGCTGATTGGCGAATCATCTTCGACGACGTCTGATGGTGTCATGATCGTATACCACCCCATCACGTCCTCATAAAATTTAACAGCCCTCGGTTACGTTCGGTACAGAAAGACCGATGTGTGAAAATGTTCTTGGATACGTCATGTTTCATCTACTCCTTTTTGTTTGCTCAATTTAGCGGATAACGATAAGATACTGTCATTGAAGCAAAGAAAAAAGTACGCACATTGAAGTAACTACCCGAAAGTGAGGCTCTTTGAACATGACCACATCGTTCCCCGTCAACCGTGCACTCGAGATTATCGGCGGCAAATGGCGTCCTCAAGTGTATTGTACGCTTCAAGATGGACCGCTTCGTTTTTCTGACATCCAACGAGCGATCCCTGACGTCAGCCGGAAAGTGTTGACCGACCAATTGCGTGAACTCGAACAACTCGGTATGGTTCGCCGTGTCGACTATTCGACCGAGAAGCACCTCCATGTCGAGTATTCATTGACTGAAGATGCCCTCGGCCTTCAACCTGCCATGAATGCCCTTTGTTCATGGGGAGAGTGCCACGACAATCAATAATCCCGAGCCACATGGCCCGGGATTATTTTTATGACGCGAACAAACTGATCAAATTCCCATCCGCATCGTACAGGATGGCATAACGTTGTCCCCAAAACGCATCCCATGGGGCTTTGTGTGACGCATAGCCTTGTTCAAGGACTGAGTTATATAAAGCATCCAGCGACTCTCTACTTTCACATAAGAAGGCAAGCTCGATCCGATACCCGTCTGCCTGTTTCCATTCCCCGTATACTGATTCGGCCACTTCCACCGTATCGAACGCAAGACGCACGCCCCCTTCATCAATCTCTACATGTGCTTCCTTGTTCATCGCTTCTGGAATCTCAAACCCGAGCGCCCGATAAAAATCGAGCGACCGCTTCATATCCGTCACGACGATTCCGACCATGTCCAATTTGACTGCCATCACGTTCCCTCCCCTTGTTTTCATGATACGATTTGAGTGTAGCATGACCACTTCGATTAGAGACGAGGAATTTTTATGAGCCATACGTTTCAACCACTCAATCAAGAGCAAGCCGAATTGATTGCCTTCGAATGGCACTATGAAGGCGAATACGCGTTTTACAATATGGACGCCGACGACGAAGATCTCGCCTTATTTTTAGATGCAGATGAGCGAGGTGACACGACGTTCGCCATCCTTGAAACGAATGAGCTGATTGGCTTTGTCACATTGCAATTTGAATCAGCGGATGCTGTCTCCATCGGTCTCGGCATGCGCCCTGATTTGACGGGGAGCGGCAACGGACATCGATTCCTCACGTCAATCCTGAATTGGATCGAGGCTACATATGGAACTCGCACAGTGCATCTTGCCGTCGCCACGTTTAACAAACGGGCCATCCGATTATACGAGTCTCTAGGTTTCATCCCACAAGACACGTTCATGCAGGAGACGAACGGTGGAGTGTATCCGTTTCTTTCAATGACACGTGAACAAAGCGAACCCCCGAACATCTGATGTCCGGGGGTTTTGTCATGTCCGCTGTTTCTTCTGAATATAAGAAAGACCGAGCGCTCCAATTAAAATCGTCCCTTTGACGATGTCTTGCGCATAATACGGGACATCCCACATCGTCAGTCCGTTCAAGAGAATTCCAATCAAAATAGCTCCAATCAATGTCCCGATAACGTTCGGGCGCCCTGTCCCAAAGACGGCGTAGCCGATGTAGGCAGCCGCGACAGCGTCCATCAAAAGAGGTGCTCCCGCCGAGACTTGTCCCGTACCAATCCGAGATGCAAGAATGATTCCGCCAATGGCTGCAAACAATCCGCTGAGCACGTAGGCGTACAACTTGATGCGATTCACGGCAATCCCGGAACGACGTGCCGCTTCGGCGTTCGACCCGACGTAATAAAATTCACGCCCGGTCCGCGTATACGTCAAGAACAGATGCGCTCCGATAAAGAACACCAGCATGAGCAACGCGACGAACGGAATCGGACCGATCGTCCCTTGACCGATGAATAGAAATGACGGGATGAAACGCCCTGGGGCCGTCCCCCCTTCAATCGGCATGTTGTCATAAATCGAGAATCCTTTCGTATACGTCAACTGAATTCCGTTAATGACGTACATGATGGCGAGTGTCGCTAGTAAATCCGGTAATCGAAACTTGATGGTGACGAGCGCGTTCAACAGCCCGACGAGAATCCCGAGTGCAAGTGGGATCAGCAGGGCGACGAGAAGCTCTTGTCGATGAAGGACAAGGCTTGCCGCTGCCCCGATTGTCGCAAGACTCGCCGTCGAGCCGACAGACAAGTCGAATCCTCCGACGATGAGTGAAAACGTGACGCCGAGGGCAAGTAGCGAAACGATTGAAACCGATTTGATGATGTCACTAAAGTTTACGTATGTCAGAAATTGATCGTTCGTCACGGTAAAGACCGCAATCAAACCAAGGATTGCGAGTAACGTTCCATACTGACCGAAATGACCGCTGATTCGTTTTCGTTCTTTGACTACTAACTGTGCCATGTCATGCGCCTCCTTTCTCTGCAATTTGTCCACGGTCGAGCCAAAGAATTCGATTGGCGACCCGTTCGAGCTCGTGTCGCTCACTCGAGGTGAACAACACGGTCTTCCCTTGTTTCGCGAGTGCGATGACGCGTTCATATACGTCTTGTTTCGCTGCGATATCAATTCCTTTTGTCGGTTCGTCGAGCAGATAAATGTCTCGGTCTTCGAGTAACCATTTGCTAAAGACGACCTTCTGCTGGTTTCCACCACTCAGCTCACGAACCGGTTGTTTCACGTTCGCATAACGGACGCGAAGCGATGCCAATACGTCCGAAACGCAAGTTGCCTTTCCTGCGACAGCAATCACGTTCCGCTTAATCGTCTCGTCTAGAAATAATCCATGACGACGTCTCTCCTCTGGAACGAGTGCAAACCCTTCACGTACGGCATCGGTCGGTTCTTTGATCACATGTTCTTTTCCATCGATTGTGATGGATTGACGAATCCCAGAAAGACCGAACAAAGCTTCCATCAGTTCCGTCTTCCCACTCCCCGTCAATCCTCCAATCCCGAGCACTTCTCCGCGATACGCTTCAATCGAAATCTCGGATTGGAACGCCGGAAGGGTCAACTGCGCGGACAAACAAATCTTGTCTTCCGGCACCGCCTTTTCTAACGCCGCATCAAATGTTGTCCCACTTAAAAATGTCTGTACTGCTTCTGAAGAGAGCAATTGGTACGGTCCATCGTACACCACACGTCCGTCCCGAAGAAACGTAGAAGTCGACGTGACCCGTGTGAGCTCGTTTGAACGATGCGTGACCAATACAATCCCGACTCCTTCTGCTGCAAGCTTCTGTAACAATTCAAGTAAGGCGTCGGCATCCGTTTCCGATAAGGCAGCGGTCGGTTCGTCGAGGAGCAAATACTTAGCATCGCTCTCGAGTGCCCGAGCGATGAGAAGGCGCTGTTTCACGCTTAGTGGGAAGTGACCGGCTGGACGCGTTGGATCGACCTCTAAACCGACTCGGGACAATACACGTTTCGCTCGCTCTTTCAAACGTTGCGGACGAATCCGTTTCACCGTCTGCCATGGAAGGACGTTCTCATATACAGGCAAGTCCAAATAGAGCGCATCATCGACTTCTTGTGACACCGTGATGATGCCATGACGAATCGCTTCCGCTGGTGTGAGGCGGATTGATTTTCCATCAATGGACAACTCGCCGGACGTCGGTTCAGCCGTTCCGTTTAGTAGTTTGATGAGCGTACTCTTACCGGCCCCGTTCAGACCGAGAAGCCCATGAATGTCTCCCGGCTTTAAACTGAAGGATAGTTGATCGAGCACCGTGACGTCACCATATTGTTTCGTGATTCGTTCCAAGCGAATCATCAGTCTGTCTCCTTCATCCAATCCGACCATGCCGCATTCGATTCGCCCCAACCTGGCACGTACTGTCCAAGGTCATCCATCGTGACAGGCTCATCCGGCAAGACATCACGGTCCACTAGATATGGGTCGACCGAATGAATGGAAGGCGTCTCTTCCCCGACCACTTTTTGATAAGCGTATCGGACTTGAATGCGGCCGATTTCGGCTGGATCTGTGGCAGCTGTCACTTTCCACGGACTCTCCTCTTCTTGCATGAGTTGCAAGTCTTCGTCACTCAAGTCAATCCCGTAAACGGCAATCTCGTCACGGCCTGCTTGCTTGATGGCACGGCTCGCTCCTTTGGCGAACTCGTCCCACATCGCAAACACCGCATCGATTTCGCCTTCCGGGTACTTCTTCAAAATCGCCTCCATCTGGCTTTGCGTATCGAGCGCCGTGTTGTTCGTCGCCGAACCGAACTTCGCGACTTCCTGGATGCCCGGATACCGTTTCAAGAATGCATCATAAATCGTATGACGGCGTTCCATCGGTGTGAATCCACCGACCCAAATCGTGACGATGTTCCCTTCCCCGTCCAAATCTTCCGCGAGTGCTTTGAGCGAGCGCCATGCGAGTGAATAATCGTCTTGGTCGATGACCGTCACGCCTTCATTCGTCAAATCGTTATCGAATGCGACAACTTTGATGCCTTTGTCGAGCGCCCGTTGAACAGGCTCTTTCAAGGCATCGGCACGTCCGTGGTCAATCAAGATCACATCGACTCCTTGCGTCGTCGCCGTATCGACATAACTCGCCATTTTCGACAAATCATTTTCGGCGTTATACACTTTCACGTTGCCACCGAACGCTTCGACTTGCTCGGTCACCCCTTCGATATATTGCGAAGAGAATGTCCCAATCGACATCTGCATGACGAGGGCGACTTCTAAATCTTTCGGAAGCGTCTCATTTGAGACGTTGACGGTTTTCGCTTCCGTTTTACTTGTTGTCGCGGTCATTTTCGGTTGCGCCTGTTCGTTCGTGCATCCGGCAAGTGCTAAGATGACGGTCAACAGGAAGAAGATGATTTTTTTAGACATATGTGTTTCCTCCTACATGTTCTACAATGACCGACTCGGTCGGTTCGAGCACCCCTGTCTCTGTGATCAGACCGGTGATGAGTTCGGGTGGGGTCACATCAAACGCCGGATTGAAGACGGTGATGCCGACGAGTGCCGTCGGATGTCCCCCGATATGGGTCACTTCATGCGCGTCCCGTTCCTCGATTTGAATCGTGTCATCCGCTTCCAAATCAAACGTCGAATGTGGGGCTGCCACATAGAACGGGATGCCATAATGCTTCGCCAAAATCGCAAGTTGGAGTGTACCGATTTTATTGGCCGTATGACCGGTACGGGTGATGCGGTCCGCCCCGACGATGATGGCATCGATTTGTTTCGTCTGGATTGTCCAGGCCGCCATATTATCCGTGATCAATGTGACGTCGATGTCCGCCCGGTCGAGCTCCCATACCGTCAACCGTGCCCCTTGAAGCAATGGACGGGTTTCCGACGCGAACACCCGAAACGGGATGCCTCGCTCTTTCCCGACATAGAACGGCGCGAGCGCGGTACCGTACCGTGACGTGGCAATGGCACCGGCGTTACAAATCGTCAATACATTGCCACCAGCGGGTAACACGGTGAGCGCATGCTCCCCAATCGTGCGATACGTGGCCACGTCTTGTTCATAGATTTCAATCGCACGCTGCTTGATGGCTTTTGCAATCTGTTCAAAGTCCTCCCCCACATTCAGTCGAAGGAGTGATTCGATGACATGCTGTAAGTTGACCGCGGTCGGTCTTGTCGCAATCAATCGTTGACCGACTTGATTCAATTGGAGGTGAAAATAGGGATTGTCTTGCAGGCGTGACGCTTCTTTCGCAAGGACGAACGCCCCAAAGTAAGCGATGGCCGGCGCTCCCCGGACTTGAAGCGATTTGATTGCCTGTTCCGCCTGTTCGAGCGTCAGCACTTCGATATATTGCTCTTCTTGCGGCAATAGTGTCTGATCTAAAATCGTCAACACTTCCGTGTCGGCATCGAAATGAATACTTTGCACACTCATACGCGCACCTCCGACAAGACTGGGATCAGCTGATCGATGGATTGAATCTGATGACGCTGTTTGATGAGACGCGTACCGAGCTCTAAGGCGTGGCGTTTCCGTTCGATGCGAAGGTCATCCGGCAATGTCTCTAAGTCGGCGACCCCAGCTAAACCGACCGTCCGTCGAATCAATTCGCAGCCTGCGTAGCCGATGGCGTCACTCAAAATGGATGGCAACAGTTCGTCCACGAATCCTACTGTGTTGAACGGCTCTGCGGCCTGTGTAAAGCGGGTACGGAACGTTTTCTCGAACGTCTCCCAGACGGTGAGTACTTCGGTGAAGCGTTCGAATCGTTTCAACGGATGCGCATACGTTGAGAACACCAGATGAGCAATGATTTGACCAATGTCAAAGCCGAACGGACCGTAAAACGCAAATTCGGGATCGATGATTTTTGTTTCTTGACGGGTCGCAAAAATGCTTCCTGTATGTAAATCCCCGTGCAGTAGCGCTTCGTGCTTCGTCACGAACCCAACCTTCAATTTGGTCACTTCAATTTTCAAGGCGAGGTCTGACCACAGCTGCTCCACGTTCGGACGAAGGGCCGCTTCGATTTGATTCGAATCTGCATCGCGATACGGGTCGGTGAAAATCAGCTTTTCCGTGATATCGCATAGCTCTGGATTGTAATACTCTTTTTCGATTTGTTTTTTCACGAGCGGGCCGTTCGCGTAGTCAGACGTCGCAAACAGGGTTTCACCGAGAAACGTACCGACGTGGCGGGCTAAATTCGGATAGCTCTCTCCTTTTAGGAAGCCCGTCCGAACAATCTCAAACGCTGACAGATCTTCCAAAATCGTATAGGCGAGTTCACGGTCGCTACCGAGTACATTCGGTACGAACTGAGGAACGACCTTAGAAAATTCACGGAGTGCCAGTTGTTCGATCCACGACCGGTCAAGCGTGAGCGGCCAGCTCTCCCCCACGACTTTTGCGTACGGCAACGCTTGTTTCACAATCAATGACGTCTCTCCTTGTCGAATACGAAAGACGAGATTTAAATTGCCATCCCCAATCTCCTCACATTCTGCAATCCCCTCTTCTAGTAACCCCAACTGTCGAACGTGTTCGACGACACTCTGTTCTGTAAACGCCTCATAAGCCATGATGGTTTTCCCCTTTCTTAACGCTATGCATGAAAAAAGCCCCTTTCTCCGCGAGAAAGAGGCACACCCAAATTGGTTGTTCCTCTCATCTTTCAGACATGTGTCTGGTGGATGTAGCACCGTGCCAAATGGTCGGTTGCTGCGGCGTCTTAGGGCCAATTCCCTCTGCCAACTCGCGATAAGAGTAAATGATGTAATTGTGTTTGACGTGTTGAGACGAATATTACGGACTAGGCATGCTAGTTGTCAATCCTCTATTTTCAGTCGCCCACTTATTTTCGACACGCATATATAGAAACATTATTTTTAAACTTTTTTTCTCAAAAAAAGGAATTGACGAGTGAGCGATTCTATGTAAAAATTCAATTAAATTTCACAACTTCACAACTATTCTTATCAAGAGCAGACGGAGGGACAAGCCCGATGATGTCGCAGCAACCGACCAGAAATGGCACGGTGCTAATTCTTGCAGCTAATGCTGAGAGATAAGAGTTCATTGTTTTTTTGAATGACCTCTTGCCAAGCCAAGAGGTCATTTTTTGTTTGACCTGAAAGGAGGAACTTATGGGAATCATCGCTACTTATGAAATCAAACATACCGATCACGTCGAGCGTGTAGCTGAGAAGATCGCACATGAGCTGACCGTCGGGACATGGACCGAATTGAACCATCTCGAGCAACATCAACTACAGGCGTTCCGAGGTGAGGTCATCGCCACGTCCCAACAGGAAACGACGAGTCGCTTCTCGATTCGTTACCCGCTACATAACGTGACACCAGATTTTTCGTCCATTCTGACGACGACATTCGGTAAGCTCTCTCTCGACCCGAGTGTTCAACTTGTCGACCTCTCGCTTCCAGAGGAACTCGCACCGGACTTTCCAGGTGCCGCATTCGGAGTTGAAGGGGTCCGCGACATCCTTCGAGTACACGACCGACCGCTCGCCATGAGCATCTTCAAAGGCGTCATCGGACGTGACCTTGATTTTTTGGCGACACAACTTCGTGACCAGTTTACAGGTGGCATCGATCTCGTCAAAGACGATGAGATTTTATATGACAATCCGCTCACCCCATCGCTCGAACGGGCACGGGTCGGGGCATCGATCATCCGGGAGCATAAAGAAACAACCGGTCGCTCCGTTCTATACGCGGTGACGTTGAGCGGGCCCGTTTTCACCTTACGCGACCAGGCGAAGCGATTGATTGAGGCAGGCGCGACCGCACTCTTATTCAACGTATATACGTATGGGCTCGACACGTTACGAGAGCTCGCTAAAGATCCTGAGATTCATGTCCCGATTTTGGCACATCCCGCTTTTGCCGGAGCATTGACCGGATCGGTTCGCCATTCCCTCCTCTTCGGGAAACTGATTCGACTCGCCGGGGCGGACTTGACGCTCTTCCCATCGCCATACGGTTCACTGTCGACACCGAAAGACGAAACACAACAGATTCAAACGTATGCGACGGAATCCCATTGGACGAAACCGATTCTGACGGTCCCGTCTGCCGGGATTCACCCAGGACTCGTCCCGGACTTGATTCGAGACTTCGGAACGGATGTCGTCATCAATGCCGGCGGTGGGATACACGGACACCCGGACGGTGCGGCTGCCGGTGCGAGGGCATTCCGCCAAGCAATCGATCAGGCAGATCAGGCAATCGGTAAGACGAGCGAGACCGATGCGTTATCGACTGCGTTAGATGCGTGGGGTGCGCGATGAGTACGCACGTCATCTGTGACTTCGACGGAACCATCACGGAAGAAGATAACATCATCGCGTTGATGCGACAATTCGCCCCACCTGAATGGGTCGAACTCAAAGATGGTGTGTTGAACCAAACGCTCTCCATTCGAGAAGGCGTCGGTCAGATGTTCAGCTTGCTCTCGAGTGACCAAGAAGAACAGTATCGTGACTTTCTGCAGTCGACCATCACGCTTCGACCAGGGTTTGTCGAGTTTTTACAAGAGACAGAGTCGCACGGCTTTCGATTTGATGTCGTCAGTGGGGGCATGGACTTTTTCGTCCATCCGATTCTAGAAGGTCATGTCGAACCGGAACACATCCACTGCAATCACGTTGATTTTTCAGGAGAGACAGCGCGCGTCACGTGGCCTCATTCATGCGATGTCCATTGTTCGAACGATTGTGGATGCTGCAAGCCGACGATTGCCCGACAGATTGTCTCACCTACCGACACGTTGATCGTTATTGGGGATTCTGTCACCGATTTTGAAATCGCCAAACGTGCCGACGTTGTGTATGCGCGCGGTCAACTGATTTCACTTTGCGAGGCGGAAGGAATTCACTATGTTCCGTTCGAGACATTCCATGACATTTCAGCTCACATGAAAGGAGTGAACGTATGACCGTACAAGAACAATGGGTCGAACTTGCCGACATTAAAGACGAGCTCGCCGCACGAGACTGGTTCCCCGGGACGAGTGGCAACCTGGCAATCCGCGTATCGGACGACCCGTTGACATTCCTCGTGACGGCAAGCGGTCGTGATAAACGAAAGCGTACCGATGAAGACTTCGTCCTCGTCGATGCGACCGGTCAATTGATTGGAGAACAGTCAGGCAAACCGTCGGCTGAGACGTTGCTACATGTCGATATCTTTAACAACACGAACGCAACCTGTTCGCTTCACGTGCATACGGTCGACAATAACGTCATCTCGGAACTGTATGCAGCACAAGGTCACGTGACGTTCACAGGTCAAGAAATCATCAAGGCGCTCGGTTATTGGGAAGAGACGGCAAGTGTCCGGATCCCCATTATCGAGAATCACGCGGATATCCCGACGCTCGCTCGCGCATTCGCCCCACATGTCACAGGCGATGCCGGTGCCGTCCTCATCCGAAACCACGGGATCACCGTTTGGGGTGAAACGCCCGCTGCGGCAAAACGTTATTTAGAGGCATATGAATTTTTATTTAGCTATTCATTAAAACTACGCGCCTTAGGCGTCCATTCATAAGGAGGAATTTAAAATGGCAACGATTTATTTTCAACAGACCGAAGAACGCGTCAGCGACCAACAAGAGGTACGTGACTTTTTAGCATCACGAGACATCCTATACGAAGCATGGGACATCGCGAAGTTACCGGCTTCCCTTCAGGAAAACTACCAACTGACAGACGAAGACAAAGAAGCCATCTTGGCGACGTTCCGTGACGAGATTCAAGATGTATCGGCAAGACGCGGTTACAAGACGGCTGACGTCATCTCTCTATCCGATTCGACACCGAACTTAGACGAACTGCTCGTCAACTTCCAAAAAGAGCATCACCATACAGATGACGAGGTTCGTTTCATCGTCAGTGGTCACGGCATTTTTGCCATCGACGATGCTGAGCGCGGATACTTCAATATCGAGCTCAATCCGGGTGATCTTATCTCGGTGCCGGTCAACACACGTCATTACTTCACGTTGCAAGAAGACCGTCAAGTTGTTGCTGTTCGTATTTTTGTGACGACCGAGGGCTGGGTGCCGATTTACGAAAAAGAAAATGTGCAGGCATAAAAAAAGGTCTCTCGCTTAAAACGAGAGACCTTTTTTACTGTTTGACCGCTGTCGGTTTCGATGAGAACCAGCCCCATGTCGCAATTCCGACCATGACTGACCAGAAGAAAATCGTCCAAGCTGTCGAGTGGACGAATCCGTCTGGGAGTCCCATGAATTCGAACGGTGTACCGGCAATCAATTCCTTGAAACCTGGGTGTTCAAGTACGAGGACCGTCAACTTGACCCCGACCCAACCGACGATGATGAAAGCAGCCGTTTCGAGGGATGGGCGTTGATGGAGCAACTTGACAAAAATACGGGCGGCGAATCGCATCAAGACGACCCCGATGAGTCCTCCCGTCAAGACGACGAAGAACTGACCTGAGTCAATCCCACCGATTTCTCCGAGACCAAGCGGTTTGACACTCACAGCGAGCGCGACTGCTGCCAAGATTGAGTCGACCGCAAAGGCGATGTCCGCAAATTCGACTTTTGCGACAGTGAGCCAAAATTCTTTCTTCGACACCGGCTTTTCAGTGACAGCCGTCTCTTCTTTCGCTTCAGCCGCCAAGTCTTGCTTCGGTTCTTGGCCTCGTGCCTTATACGTCATATACAAGTGTCGACCACTCATTCCAATCAGATAAAATGCACCAATCGCTTGAACTTGCCATACGTTGATTAAGAACGAGATTAAGAATAATGCGATAAATCGGAAGACGAACGCCCCGAGAAGTCCATAAAATAATGCCTTTTTCTGTTCTGTACGCGGTAAGTGTTTGACCATGACGGCCAAGACGAGCGCGTTGTCTGCAGATAACAAGCCTTCTAAACCGACGAGCACGACGACGATCCAGGCGTACTGCAGGATTAACTGCCAATCCATAAAAACCTCTCCTTTTGTCTTTCGATTCCTACATATTTAATAGTGATCTTTTTTTTAAGTTCACAGGACCATTTTATTCCCGTTTCGGAAGTAAATCAATCCTCTTTCTTTCATATATGAATGAATTCGTGACCTTCACACATTCAAAACATGTTATGAGAGCAAAATCATACCCGTTCAGTCATCATTTCGTGATAAAATCCTAACAAGAACGAGTGGTCCTTTGAACCGCTCTAAAAAAAGGAGAATCCGATTATGTCTACAAGCCATGTCGCTTTACCTACTAAAGCAGAACGACATAAATTGTTCGGGTCGGTCCCACCGATTAAAGGAACAAAACCGACCGAGAAAGAACAAATGGTCGATTTACAAAATACACCGAAAAACTTCTTGTTCGCTCTCGACAGTGTTGGGATCTCGAACGTGAAGCACCCTGTGAACGTCGAAACGCCAGAAGGGGTTCAGTCGACGGTTGCCACATTCGAATTGACGACATCGCTCGTTCAAGATCGTAAAGGAATCAACATGTCTCGATTGACAGAGCAGCTCGACGCGTACCATCAACAAGGATGGACAGTATCGAACCGTTCGTTAATCGAATTCGCACAGGAGCTCGCCGAGCGTATGGAACAAACAGAAGGTCAATTGACAATCCGTTACCCATGGTTCTTCACGCGTAAAGCACCTGCGACAGGTCTTAGCGGTTTGATGAACGCGGACGTCATGCACCGTGTGACGTACAACCTTGAAACGGGCGTCGCAAACGTGACGGTCGGTCTCGTCATCAACGTCACGACACTTTGCCCATGCTCAAAAGAAATCAGTGAATACAGTGCCCATAACCAACGTGGGTACATCACGATTGAAGCCGGACTTGATGAGACGTCAATGGACGGGTTCGATTGGCGTGCAGCCCTTCTCGATGCAGCGGAGTCAAACGCCTCAGCACCACTCCACCCGGTCCTCAAGCGTCCGGATGAAAAACGTGCGACGGAAATCGCGTACGAAAACCCACGTTTCGTCGAGGACATGGTCCGCTTGATCGCAGCTGACTTGTACGAGATGAAACAAGTCGTGAACTTCTTCGTCGAATGCCGTAACGAAGAATCGATTCACCAACACGATGCCATCGCATCAATCACATTCGATAAGCGTCAAGACGCATAAAAAATGCGGAACCTCTGTTAAAGAAGGTTCCGTATTTTTTATAGACTTGTCACGAGTTCAATCGTCAACAAGATGATGATGAGCATCACCCACGCTGCCCAGACGAGTCGCCACTTCTCCCAGTCAAATCGCTTCATCACCGCATAGACCGTCAGATAAAGCGCGATGAGAAGCGGTACGACGACCCAAGGATTTTCTAACATCACGCCTCAATGTCGCCATCCCAAGCGAGCATCCCACCGTCGACGTTGACGACTTTGTACCCTTGCGACTCTAAGTAATCACACGCCGTCTGACTTCGTCCACCTGAGCGACAGATGACGTGATACACATTGTCTTGTGCCAACTTTTCTGTCACTTGTGGGAATTCTGATAATGGATAGAGTGGCACGTTCGGGATATGCCCTGACTCATATTCATCTTGCTCGCGCACATCGATGATATGGAGAGACTCCCCGTTCTCTAATTTTTCTCTTAATTCTGTCGCATGGATGCTTTGCATACATAGTTCCCCTTTCAATCATGGATTCCTCTTTTAGTTTACCTCAGCTTATGCTCCGACAAACTCCAGTTGATGGTCGTCTCAGCGTCACAATAAAATCCCTCGAGCTCGCATCGTTCGACGACCTGTTCGATCAACGCGCGATTGCCACAAAACAACGTGAAATGGCTATCCCAAGGTGGTACGATGAGCCACTCATGATGGTAACCGAAAAACGTCCGATGTTGCATGCCCCACGTATCAGCGGCTAGCGTCTCACTGAGATGGATGAGATGCCGTTCCGTACAAAATTCGTCCCCGGTCCAGATCCATCCTTCTCCCATCTCTAAGAGTACACGCAACACTTGATTCTTTTGTAGATTCGACAGTTCCCCTTCACCTGGTGGAAGCACATTCTCACGTTCGCAATATTCGATGATGTGATTCGCCCCTGCTCGATCTTCGGCATGTGGTTTTAGCGCCCTAATCATCGTTCGGAGCGCATGATCGATACGGCTCACGTCACGAAAACCTAGTCTTCGCCTCATCTCTTCCCATGTAACGGCCCGAAATTGCTGTTCGACCTCGTTTTTGTCCAGATCGGCATAACAATCAACCGCGACGGAGTGATCTATTGGAGCAAGGAATGGATGAAACGCGATGAAGACAGTTTCAAATACCCCTTCATAATACGTCTTAATTGGGTAGTCATCACCACCACCAAACATGGCGTAACGATGTCCTTCAGGTAACAAAACGCTTTCATCTAGTTCGTCCATTTCAACACTCCTTTCTTGAATAGTTTATAACGGACCATCAAAAAAAGCACCCTTCTATAAGAAGGATGCTCCGGACTTACGCTTCGTTGCGCTCGTCGATTGCTTGTGCTGCTGTGATGAGCGTCAATTTGTAGACGTCCTCTTCGTTACAGCCGCGTGATAAGTCGTTCACTGGTTTGTTGAGACCTTGAAGGATTGGGCCGATCGCTTCGAATCCACCGAAACGTTGAACCATCTTGTAGCCAATGTTCCCTGCTTCAAGACTTGGGAAGACGAATACGTTTGCCTTACCAGCAACGTCAGAACCCGGTGCTTTCTTCGCCGCTACGCTAGGGACGAATGCCGCATCGAATTGAAGTTCTCCGTCGATTGGAAGGTTCGGTGATTTTTCTTTCGCCATGCGTGTCGCTTCCACGACTTTCTCTGTTTCCGGTGACTTCGCAGAACCTTTCGTCGAGAAGCTAAGAAGCGCGACTTGTGGGTCGATACCGAACGTCTTCGCTGTAGCTGCCGACAAGAACGCGTTCTCTGCTAAGTCCGCTGCGTCTGGTGCGATGTTGATCGCACAGTCCGAGAAGACATATTGCTCGTCGTCGCGTACCATGATGAACACACCTGACGTCTTTTTGATACCTGGTTGCATTTTAATGATTTGTAGTGCCGGACGTACCGTATCAGCCGTCGCGTGCATCGCGCCTGAGACAAGACCTTCTGCTTTGCCTGTGTGAACGAGCATTGTGCCGAAGTAGTTCACGTCTGATGTAAGGAGTTCGCGCGCTTGTTCAGCCGTCGCTTTCCCTTTACGACGCTCGACGAATGATTCGACGAGAACATCGATGTCTTCGTATGTCGCTGGGTCATATTGTGTCAAACCTGAGATGTCGAAACCGTGTTTCGCCGCAACCGCTTCGAGATCTGCTTTCGCACCGACGACGATCGGTTCTACCATGCCGTCTGCTTTCAATCGAACAGCGGCTCCAAGAACACGCTCATCGATACCTTCCGGGAAGACGATGGTCGGACGAACCGGGCTAACTTTTTGCTTCAACGTTTCAAATAATTTCATAACGAATGAACCCCTTTTCTCAATTTACAGCATGACTGCTAATGGTTTTGCCGTTGACTTGTGTCTTTACGCGATTTCAATTATACACAGTACCCTTTTCAAAATAAACTATTCTGCCCATTTCGCCATAAATCGCCTAGAATCAATCATTATATGAATAGAACAGTTTCGATAAATCGACTGATACAGCCATTTTTGTAGCCGTTTTCATGTTTCTGTCCTCTGTTCTTTACCCGTCATGAATCGTGATAACCCTCACAGTGCCTCAAAGTTGCCAGTCAGTGAAGCGTGTATGGTAAAATAGACGGCGAAGCCAAGTCCCGAAAGGAGATTTTTTTATGTCAGAACGTCCAGTACCTACAACAGATACACAACATGCCGCCGCCACATTAGACGGATGGTATTCACTCCATGATTTCCGTACGATTGATTGGGCTCGTTTGAAACTCGTTGATGCTGAAAAACGTCAACAGATGATTGACGAGTTCACAGCGTTCCTCGCTTCTCTTGAAGAAGTGGAAGCAAAAGGTGAAGGAAGCCACGCCTTCTACTCGATTCTCGGTCAAAAGGCAGACCTCGTCTTGATGGTGCTTCGCCCGACATTCAACGAACTTGAAGACGTCGAGCGCGCATTCCGCAAAACAGCGCTATACGACTATATGATTCCATCGTATTCATACGTGTCGGTCATCGAGCTCGGGATGTATCGCGGATCTGGAGATGGGGACCCGTATCAAAACCCTCATATCCGCTCACGTCTCTATCCGACACTTCCAAAAGCCGCACACATCTGTTTCTATCCGATGAGCAAAGCTCGTCGCGACGGCGACAACTGGTACATGTTGTCGATGGATGAACGTAAGGACCTCATGTATCGCCACAGCATGATCGGCCGTAGTTACGCCGGTAAGATTCAGCAGTTCATCGGTGGGTCGACTGGATTCGACGCATGGGAATGGGGCGTCACACTCTTCGCTGAAGATTCACTTCAGTTCAAGAAAATCGTTTACGAGATGCGTTTTGATGAAGTGAGTGCGAAATACGGTGAGTTCGGCGACTTCTACGTTGGGAACATCTTACCGAAAGAAAATTTGAGCACATTCTTTAGCGTGTAAAAGGTTTACGCGTATAACACCTCGGGAATTAAGGATGATGTAAGCAAGTAATCTTAATTAACGAGGTGAACAACGATGCGCGTGTTTAAAGAAACCGATCGTGACACTGCGGAACGTTTAGATTCGTTCATCGAACGAATGGCACCGACAGCAGAATTAGTCCAACATCGATTTGAAGAGCAACTCAAACATACACAGCAAAAGGGTCAGGCGAGCGCCTGACCCTTATTTTGTCGTGGTGACGTGAAGTGCGTCGCCTAAGAAAGTAGCCAATTCAAGCATTCCGTAGCATCCCGCTTTCGCTTCAGCATCGGAATTATAATTTGTATTCGTATTGACGTCGTAGGCGTAGACGTTGCTGTCTCGGTCTCGAATGATCTCAATCCCCGCAATATCAATCGCATTTGCTTTCAGGAATCGTTCGAGCTGTGGAATGATTGGGTCATCGAATCCTTCGACGATTTCGAACTTCGCCGGTGGCGTCTCACCGACCGGGCAGAACTGATCTTCAATCGAGCAGGCATCGGCCGGGCAGAGCTCGAATCCTTCCGACGTATCGACACGGACCGCATACAGGAACTTTCCGCCGATAAATTCACAGCGGGTAATATACGGTTCCGGGGCTTCGATATACTGTTGAATGAGCGTGATGCCGTCAATCGAGTCTTCGAATGAGGGACCATATACATATTCTTTGAGTCCTTCAATCGTATGGAACAATTGGACCCCAAGTCCTTTCCCTGCTCGATTATGTTTCGTGATGAATGGTGTCAAGCCTAGCTTCTCAGCCGCTTCGATGATTTGTGCTTTACCGACCGCCGCAATCGTCTTCGGCACACGAATCCCTTCACGGCGAAGCGCTGTATATTGATTGACCTTGCTCACTTCGAGGCGAATCGCGCGCGTGCCGTTAAATACAGTCCGGTCGTTCGCTTCTAACCAAGCGAGGACACCTTCCGTCAATTCAGGGGCGTAGCGATGTCCGCGTGTGTGCGAAGAGGCACTCATCCGATTATAAAAGACACCTTCCGGGGGCGTGGCTTCGAGGTCAATCGTCCCTTGGTCCAAGTGCCATAATTCATATGGCAAGTTCAACTCATCTAAACGATGAACAAGGTGGTTCGTCCATTCTTCGTTCTCATGAATGACGTGAATTTTAGACATCATCATTCCTCCTTCTATGATGTGTTTACTTTACCATATCCATAACCGACAATTCCAATGTGTATGGTTTGCCTAATCCTTAATTCTGAAATATCAGACGATTTCATGGTACAATGAACCTAAGAGTATTGTTTTAGAAAGGAAGTGTTGTGTTTGCCCGTACCTGTTATAAGTACTGATGTACTCATATTACTCTTCGGTCTACTTCTCGTAGCCGGTGTCATGGCGACGCGAATCTCAACTCGATTCGGCTTACCCGCCTTGATTTTATTTATGGGAATCGGCATGATCATGGGAAGTGACATTACCGGTCTCATCTTCTTTGACGACTCGAATTTAGCACAGTTGATTGGAGTCGCTGCCCTGATTGTCATTTTGTTTGAAGGGGGTCTTCAAACGAAATGGTCATCGATTCGGAGTGTCCTCGCACCAGCCGCCTCACTTGCGACATTCGGAGTTTTGATTACTACGACCGTTGTCGCTGTGGCCGTTCGTTTCGTATTTGGTTTCGATTGGATTGAATCTTTCCTATTCGGTGCGATTATCGGTTCGACCGACGCGGCAGCCGTCTTCGCTGCGTTTAAAGGAAAGAATATCTCACCGAAAGTCGGTGCGACTCTCGAAGCCGAGTCCGGCACGAACGACCCGATGGCGATGTTTTTGACGATTCTCGCTCTCGACTTCATGATGAAGCCGGATACGACCATCTGGGACGGAGTTTGGATGTTCGTCCTTCAAATCGTTGTCGGGGCATTAATCGGATTCATCCTTGGACAACTGTCTCGCCTCATGTTGAATCACTTGAGACTTGATTCGAGCGGATTGCATGCCGTCCTCATGATTTCTATGGCGTTCCTCACGTATGGTGTCACAGCTTACTTATTGGGAAGCGGATTACTCGCCGTCTATATCGCCGCCATGATTGTCGGAAATGCGGACACGGCGCATGAAGTGACGATCGTCCAATTCTCAGAGGCGCTCGCATGGATCATGCAGATCATCATGTTCGTCATCCTTGGGTTACTCGTCTTCCCTCGTCAACTCATCGAACCGGACTTGATTTGGAAAGGACTACTTATCTCATTCGTCCTTATGTTCCTGGCACGTCCGATCGCCGTCTATTTATCGACACTTGGCATGGCATTTACGAGAAAAGAGAAACTATTTATCTCATGGGCCGGGCTAAAGGGAGCTGTCCCAATCGTCTTAGCTACATTCCCTTTAATTGCCGGTATTGAGGACAGTCAACTCTTATTCAATGCCGTCTTCTTCGTCGTCGTGACGAGTGCTTTGATTCAAGGGACGACGTTGACACCGCTCGCTGAAAAATTGGGGTTACTCGGACCGGATAAAATCCGTTCTCCGTATACGATCGCCCTCGTCTCGAGTAAACAGTCTCAACATAAACTCGTCCCTTATGTTGTCACGGAGAGTTCTTCGATGATTGGCAAGACGCTAGCGGATATCACACTCCCACCAAACACTGTCGTGAACGCCATCGTCCGAAACGAATACTTGATTCCACCGAATGGACAGACATCCATCGAAGAAGGCGACCTTTTATATGTGCTCGCTTCGATGTATCGTCATGATCAACTCGACCAAACATTTGGTGAAGATGGGCTAGACCGAGTGGAATTATGAGTAAACGAATAACCGGCGCCTCATTTGAAGCGCCGGTTTTCTTATGCGTGTAAGTGTTTTGCTGATTGAATCAACGTCTCAACATCTTCTGTCCGTCCTTCATGAAGTGCCTCGACGATGAAACTCCCGACGACGACACCGTCACACGCTTGTCCCAACGTCTGCACTTGCTCCGGACGATGGACTCCGAATCCTGCTAAGACGGGAACACGTGACTGCTCAGTCAATCGAGTTAAGTAGGCGAGAAGCTCGTCCGGGAATACATCCGCTTTCCCGGTCGTTCCTTTGAGCGTGACCGCATACACGAATCCTTCTGCTTTTTCTAAGATGGACGTTGTCCGCGCCTCACTGCTCGTCAACGTAACGAGCGGAATGACGGCGACGTCATGCCGATTAATATCTGCGAATAACTGGAGACTCTCCTCAAACGGAAGGTCAGGAATAATGACCCCGCTCACCCCACATTCGTTCGCCCGATCAAAGAACAGTTGGACCCCGAACCGAAACACTGGATTCAAGTAGGTCATCAAGACGATTGGAACGTTAAATTGATCATTTCCTTCTATTAAATGGTTCAATACCATTTCAAGCGTCACACCTGCTTCAAGCGCGCGCATTCCTGCCGCCTCAATAATCGGTCCATCCGCTACCGGATCAGAGAAGGGGATCCCGAGTTCAATCGCCGTCGCACCCATCCGTTCTAGTTCCACGACGGTCGGGATGAGCCGGTCCATCCCGCCGTCACCGGCCATGATATACGGAACGAACGCCGCTCCTTCTCGCTGTCGAATCGCTGTCTCTAGTTTCATCGTGTCGCCACCTTCTCTCGGATTGTATGGACGTCTTTGTCTCCGCGCCCTGATAAACAAATCACCAGTGTATCGTCTTCTCCCATCGTCTTCGCGAGCGTCTCTGCATAAGCAAGGGCGTGTGAAGACTCCAATGCAGGAATGATTCCTTCTTGTCGGCTGAGTGCGAGACACGCGTGGAGTGCCTCGTCATCCGTGACGGCCGCATAGCGCACCCGCTCAATATCTTTCAAGAAACTGTGCTCCGGTCCTACCCCTGGATAATCGAGTCCAGCTGAAATGGAGTGCGCTTCCTCGATTTGACCCGCTGCGTCTTGCAAAACATACATGAGCGACCCGTGTAAGACACCGACTTCCCCTTTTGTGAGGGTCGCTGCGTGTTTATCCGTATCAATGCCACTTCCTGCCGCCTCGACACCGTAGAGCGCGACCGACTCATCGTTTAAAAACGGATAGAACATCCCCATGGCGTTGCTCCCTCCGCCGACACAAGCGACGACGGCATCCGGAAGGCGTCCCGTCTGTTCGAGGATTTGACGACGTGTCTCTGTCCCGATCACACTTTGGAAATCACGTACCATCTGCGGAAATGGATGCGGTCCGAGAACAGAACCCATCACATAGTGCGTATCGTCGACATGTTTGACCCAGTAACGGAGCGCTTCATTGACGGCATCCTTTAAGGTGCGACTTCCTGATTTGACAGGGACGACTTTCGCCCCAAGAAGTTCCATCCGAAACACGTTCAACGCTTGTCGCTCGACGTCGACCTCACCCATGAAGATGGTACATTCTAAATCGAGTAGTGCGCATACTGTTGCCGTCGCGACACCGTGTTGTCCCGCGCCTGTCTCCGCAACGACTTTCTGTTTCCCCATCCGTTTCGCCAGGAGCGCCTGCCCGATCGTATTGTTGATCTTATGGGCACCGGTATGGTTCAAGTCTTCACGTTTCAAATAGACATTCGTCCCGAGGCGACGACTTAGGTTCGACGCATAATAAAGTGGCGTCTCACGTCCCACGTATTCACGTAATAAGGAAGAGAATCGTTCTTGAAACTCAGGATCTTGCTTCGCCTCTTCATAAGCGACCTCTAATTCTTCGACCGCCTGCATGAGCGTCTCTGGAATGTACTTCCCACCATATTGTCCAAACTTCCCGTTCACTGGTTGTGCATACATCATAGTTCCTCCTTGGCGCGTTGAATGAACGCACGAATTTTTTCGATATCTTTCACACCGTCCGTCTCGACACCGCTCGAGACGTCGACGCCGTCTGGTTGGATGAGTTGAATCGCTTGTCTCACATTCTCCGGGGATAGCCCGCCCGCTAGCCAAAACGGACGCTGCGGCCGGTCGATTGCGCCCCAGTCTAACACCTGTCCACTTCCCGGATTCGGATGATCCATCAATCGTACATCTGCCGTCTCCTCGGTCGACGCATCGATGATGGGCAATCCGAAGATACGGAGTTGTTCCATTGACTGCGTCCGATGGTGAATTTGTAAATCCGTCAGTCCCACATTCAACGTTTCCTCAATCTCTTCCATTGAAGGACTTAAAAACACACCAACGATTCGAACCGATTCCGGGATGTGTGCGGCCAGTGTCTTCGCAGTCGCCACGTCGATTTGACGGGAACTCGGGGCGAAGACAAACCCGATTGCATCCGCTCCCGCCTCGACCGCCGCCTCAACAGCTTCCTTTGTTTTTAGTCCACAGATTTTAACGAACATGTTTTCAACTCCTCGAGTAACCGGGTCGGGTCCTCTTCACGCATGAGTGCTTCCCCGACAAGAATGGCGCTTGCCCCAGCTTCTTGTAAACGCGCAGCCGCCTCGACCGAACTGACCCCGCTCTCGCTGACGAATGTGACCTCAGGATAGCGTTTCATCAAATCAATCGATGTTTCGAGGGATACCTCGAACGTTTTTAAGTCTCTGTTATTGATGCCGATCAACACGTCATCAAGTTCGAGGGCGATGCGCAACTCCGCCTCATCATGTACTTCCACTAAGACGTCGAGACCGATGGAGCGCGCATATCGCGTCAACTCCTGAAGACGTGTCGGATGGAGTGCCGCCACGATAAGAAGTGCCACACTCGTACCGTAATGCTTCGCATAGTCGAGTTGTCGTTCATCGATGATGAAATCTTTACAGAGCACCGGGATGGTGACGACATCGGCGACTTGTCGCAAATCGTCAAACGATCCATTGAAATACGTCGTGTCTGTCAAAACAGAAATCATTGTCGCACCAGCTTTTTCATATTGACGCGCCCGTTCGGCGACGTCGACCGTTTCCCGAATCATTCCTTTCGAGGGGGACGACCGTTTGATCTCTGAAATGATATGGAATCCATCACTCATCACATGTAAGAGAGAGATCGGCTTCGTCACGGGGACATCGATGGGCTGCATGTCACTCACTTCTTCCATTTTCGTTCCGATGATTTTTGTTAAATAACTCATGCTTCGACCTCCGTCCGTTGTAAGTTTTGTAATATGCGTAAGGCGTGTCCTTCATCGATGCTTCGTTTTGCCTCTTTCACTCCTGCACGAAGCGTCGCGGTCGTGCCATACGTGCAAAGGGCAAGTGCCGCGTTCAATAAGACGACGTCGCGTGCCGGCCCCGTCTCTCCGTTCAATACGGCGACGAGGGTTGCGGCGTTCTCTTCTGGTGTTCCTCCACGCAGCGCTTCGAGGGGCGCCCGCATCAAGCCGACATCTCGTGGGTCGACCGCATAACGCGCTGTCTGTTCCCCATCAAAGAAATACACGTCGTTCACACCGGCGAGGCTCGCTTCATCGAGTCCACCTGCACCATGGACGACCATGCCGCGCTCGACGCCGAGATGACGCATCGCGGTCGCCATCTTCTCGAGTAACGATGGATGATAGACACCGACAAGTTGTCGTTTCGGGCGAAGTGGATTCGTCAACGGGCCGATTTGGTTGAAGATGGTCGCAGTGGCGAGTCGTTTTCGGACCGGCATGACATGCTTCATAATCGGGTGGACATGCTGGGCGAAGAGAAAACTCAAGTTCGTCCGTCTCAAGTCAGCATGTACCTCCTCTGCCGTTTTCACGATCGGAACGTTCAATGCTTCTAAGACGTCCGCGCTCCCTGATCGGCTCGAGACGCTTCGATTTCCGTGCTTGGCGACCGGTATGCCGAGACCGGCTAGGACAAAGGCGACGGTCGAACTGATGTTGAACGTATGCGCCCCGTCGCCGCCCGTACCACAAACATCAAGGACGGGTAAATCGCTTTGGGGGAACTGTGCCGCTTCACGGATGTATGCCGCGAGACCTGCCATCTCTTCTGCTGTCTCCCCGCGCTCTTTCATCGCCAGCAGCACCCGTTCGATTTGCGCTTCATCCGCTTGGAACATCTCGCTTGCTGCCACTTTCATATCTGCTGTTGATAATGCGTTTGTCTCCAATTGTTGAATCATCGTCGGTTCCCCCTCTAAAAATGTGTATAAAAAAACTCCACACGACAGTCGTCGTATGGAGGACGGTTCAAGACCGCGGTGCCACCTCTCGTTGATTCTGAAGAATCCACTCTCCGATGCAATCACATCGTATCCCGATAACGGGGGAAACCGTCACGACCTACTCTCTTCAGCCATGCTCTCATGAGCCCATTCACGCGGACGCCTCGGTCAGGATCTCACCATCCCTGACTCTCTTTACGAAACGTCTTCTCGCGCTACTCTTCTCAATCCTCGATTTGTGTTATTGAAACGAAAAAGGGGTCACTCGTCTCCTCATAGCTTACGCTACAAGAAGGACGAGTAACCCCGTGGTGCCACCTTCGTTGGTTCTACAGAACCCACTTCACGGACAATCATCCGCTTCCCCGTGATAACGGTGGGTAACCCGCTAAAGCCTACTCAAATTTCGGTTTAGAGCTCAGAAGTCCATTCGCGACGTCCCATATACTGATTCGCACCAACCATCAGCTCTCTGTCATACAGGATTCGTCGTTACTTCTCTTCGTCGACGCCTTTATTCGTTTCAGTTAAGTTAACTCGTACTATACAGGGCAGATGAATCCATGTCAAATAAAAAAAATCCAAAAAACTTTGCCTCTATATGTGCACCCCGAAATGGATAACCTTCACCGGTTTTTCGAATTGACATTGTTTTTTTTCGTCTGCTATAGTCGTCCACAACAACATTTCACTCAGCTAAAGGAGAATCGTTTTTGGAAACAAACAAACTAAAACGCGAGCTGTCCACCCGGCAACTTACGATGATTTCCCTCGGGAGCGCCATCGGAACCGGGCTGTTCCTCGGAAGCGGTCTCGCAATTCAAACCGCTGGCCCGAGCGTGCTCGTCAGCTATGCCATCGGGGCGTTCATCGTCCTCTTACTCATGGGTGCTCTCGCCGAAATGACGGTCGCCCATCCAACATCCGGATCATTCGGAACGATTGCCGAGCGATACGTTCATCCACTCGCCGGTTTTCTCGTCCGTTACTCTTACTGGGTCGCAAACGTACTGGCTGTAGGAGTTGAAGTCAGTGCCATCGCCATCTACATGCGCTACTGGTTCCCAGATGTGAACGGATTCGTTTGGGTCGCCCTCTTCGGCGGACTACTCATTTACGTCAACGCCCGTCACGTTCACACGTTCGGAACGACCGAATACTGGTTATCCTTCATCAAAGTATCTGCCATCATCCTATTCATCGCCCTCGGTGCCGCCACATTGTTCGGCGAACCAGGATCACCGATTGAGTCCATCACGACAGGAAACGAAGGATTCTTCGCATTCGGCTTTTACGGAATGTGGGTGACGATTTTCATCTCCCTCTTCAGTTTCCTTGGAACCGAACTCGTCGCTGTGACAGCGGGAGAAGCGAAAGACCCGGACCAGGCTGTACCACGTGCTTTACGTGCGACTGTGTTCCGTCTAACGTTCTTCTATGTCATCACGCTCGCGATCATGCTCATGCTCATCCCATGGCAGCAAGCAGGGATTGACCAAAGTCCGTTCGTGCTCGTCATGGAACAGTTTGATGTCCCGTTTGCGGCAGGCATCCTCAACTTTGTGATTTTAATCGCTGCCTTGTCGGCGATGAACGCACAACTCTATGCATCGACACGCATGATGTACTCACTTGCGGAAGCTGGTGATGCACCGAAAGCGTTCAAAAAAATTAGCAAGAACGGCATCCCGACGTTCGCGTTACTCGTCTCAACGGGAGGGATTGTCCTTGCCGCGCTCTTACAAGTATTTATGGAGTCGTCGTATCCATTCTTGATGGGAATCTCGATGTTCGGAGCCATTTTCACATGGTTCATGGTGTTCGTCTCCCACTTGTTCTTCCGTAAGAAATGGACTGGACGAAAACTTCCTGTTCGCATGATGGGGTATCCATTCCTCCCATTGCTCGGAGCAGTATCACTCTTCAGTCTGATGATCACAACCTGGTTCACAGATTTCAACATCTTGTTGAAGTTCGGCGTACCATGGTTGATTGGATTAACCATCATCTATTACGTACGAGAACAATTGCGTAATAAACAAGGTCGCTCACAAAATATTGAAAAAGCCAATTAAGTCTTCTCCCTCCGTCTTGATACGGAGGGATTTTTTATGCAAAAAGAGTTCCTTTCGCAATCGAAAGGAACTCGCAATTTAAGGCATCAGAAGAACTGACGCGGGTTGACGGTGCTTCCTGCGCTCGTTGCCGAGTACGAGTAGCCACCTTTGTGGATTTCAAAGTGTAAGTGTGGACCTGACGAATTACCAGTACTTCCTAACGTCCCGATATTCGACCCTTGGGTCACACGTTGCCCTGAACTGACAGATACTGATGTCATATGTGCATATACCGTTGTCCAAACTTGGCCGTTGATGACGTGGGCGATCATGACGTGATTCCCATATGCCCCGCCCCAGCCTGCACGAATGACCGTACCTGTAGCTGCTGCATGAATCGGTGTACCAACAGGTCCTGCGATATCTAAGCCATTGTGGAACGAGTATCCGTAAGCGCCGCTCGCTGGTCCCCAGCCTTGTGAGTATCGACCTGAAGCCGGTTGAATAAACATCGAGCTAGATGGAGCTGGCGTAGATGTCGTTGGTGCCGGCGGTGGAGTCGGCTCAGGTTTAGGGGCTGGCGCCGGTGCCGGTTTTGGTGCAGGTGTCGACGTCTTGTTTGAAGATGACGAAGACGTGGTATTAGTCTTATTGTCTTGTTTTTGTTGTGCTGCTTGACGAGCCGCTTCTGCTTTTCGTTCAGCTTCGGCCTGACGTGCTGCTTCCGCTTGTCGTGCAGCTTCTGCTTGACGCGCTTCTTCCGCTTTACGTGCCGCCTCTTGACGAGCTGCTTCTTCCGCACGTCGACGGGCTTCCTCTTCTTCACGACGTTGCGCTTCGATTTCAGCGGCAATCGCCTGTTCTTGCGCCTCTAACGTCGCTTCAATCTCTTGAAGGTCGAAGATTTGCGATTCGAACTTGATGTTTTTTTCCTCAAGTTCTTTAATACGTTTTTCGCGTTGTTTCATTTTCTTTTCAAGCTCGGCTTGACGAATTTCGAGTGCTTTTTGTTGTTCGAGCAGCGAGGCACGCTCTGCTTTCAAGTCGGCCTGTGCTTTTTTCAACGACCGTTGTGTCGCTTCATAGTCGTCAAACAATTCTTGGTCACTCCGTTGAATCGTTCCAGCTGTGATCATGCGTGTGACGAGGTCTGAAAGATTTTTCGACCCAAAGATAAACTCGGCCCAGTTGATTGAACTACCACCATTTTTTTGCATCGTGGCCATCCGTTCTTTCATCATTTCTTCTTGGGCTTTCATTTTCTCTTGGTAGTCTTTAATATCAGCTTCCAAATCCTCGATTTTCATTTCAGTGCGTTTGATTTCTTGGCGCTTCATAGCGACATCGTTGATGATGTCTTGTAACTGCGCGTCCATTTTATTGACCTCTGCCTGAACTTTCGAAATCTCTTCTTTGTTCACTTCGATTTTTGATGAAGTATCGGCTTGGTCTTTCTTCACGTTATTTCGTTTTTCTTGCACTTTTTGTTGTTGTTCTTGTTTTTCTTTAATTGACGTCGATGCATCCGCAACTGTATGTGTGCTGATCAGCATCACACCTAGCGTCAGCGTCGAGACTGTGCGTTTCCAATTCATGAATGAGGTACATCCTTTCTAAAATAACAAACCTGGGTACCAGCGGAACTACATATTTTAAGCCGTTTCAGTATGTAACAAAAACGATCGATTCGTTGAGTTTCAACACGACTAATTATATCTAACTGTTAGATATTTTCCTGTTAAAGTTATATTTCAATTTTATTACGCACAAACAATAGCGTCGCTAACGAATACGCACCACTTATTATGTATCAATATCTTTTTCAACTTCCCTTTTTGACATCTTTCTGTAATGTTTTATGTAAATAGAGAATGCTTTACCCTATTTTCAAATAATAAATATAGGAAGTATACATCCACTTTCCAATTGATGGGATGGCTCATCATAAAAAAATCCATGCCTCGCTTCATGTGAACATGAGCAAGACATGGACGTTACATACATATGCTATTTTTATAGTTTCGTTGCACCAACGATGACAAAAATCCAGGCGGCGATGAATAAAACGCCACCAATTGGTGTCACAGCTCCCAGTTTCGTGATTCCCGTCAATGCCATGACATATAAACTTCCCGAGAAAAAGAGAATCCCAGCAAACATGAGCCAACCGGCCACGTTAAACTGGCTGATGCTCACACGCATGAGCAGTGACGCGATCCCTATGATTCCGAGCGCATGAATCATGTGATAGAGCACACCCGTCTGCCAGTTCGCTAACATATTCGGTGATAGTCTCTCTTTTAACGCATGCGCACCGAATGCACCGAGTGCCACGCCGAGTGCCATTAACCCGGCACCGATCATTAATAAGATTTTCATTTGTTTTCCCCCTTATCTGACTTTTCGTGCTGGTAAATTCCACTTCCGATAGTAGGATATCACTCGAAGTGTCGCGACGCCAATTAAAAGCGCATAGACGGCAAGGCCACCTTCGAGCTTGAAGTAGTACGTAATGACCGCAATGAGAATCGCCCAAATCGCATACACCTCAGACTGTAAGACGAGTGGCTTACGTCCAGCTAGTAAGTCCCGGACGACCCCACCCCCGACCCCAGTCAGGACAGCCGCTGCAATCGCAGCGGATAGAGGTAAATCAAGCTTGATGGCGACCTGCGCTCCTTGGAAGGCGAAAGCGACGAGACCAATCGCATCGACAATCACGCCCCAGCGCTCCCAATGTGGCAAGACGACACTTGGTAGCAGGAAGATGAGGAGTGCGACAAGAAAACATAAAATAAATAAATCATTCTGTTGCCAAATCAAACTGACGGGGTTTCCTAATAGAACGTTTCGAATGGCGCCACCACCAAATGCAGTAATAAACGCGAGGAGCCAAACCCCAAAAATATCGTATTTTTCATCCATCGCAATGATGGCTCCGCTCGCCGCGAACGCAATCGTTCCGACGACGTTGAGCAATTCCCACTCCATGAACATCCCTTGCCCTTTCTTCAACGCATTGTATGGTAAAGTATAGTTACAAAAATTCAGGTCAGTCGAGCGACTGTCGTAAAGGATGTCGGTATTACTATGAAACGTATCGCTTTGTTCCGCATATGGATTATCGTCACCATGTTCGCACGATTCATCATCCGGCTGTACGCCTTTTCACGCAAACAACAACAAGGTGTCGCCACGACCGAAGAATATGAAGCGCTCATGCTCAAGCTCGCGCGCGAGTATAAACGAAACGCACTACGGCTCGAGGGTCTATTGATCAAACTCGGTCAATTCCTATCCATTCGTGCAGACTTACTGCCACCGGCCGTCTTAAACGAATTATCCGAGCTCGTCGACCGTGTCCCGACATCCGGTTGGGATAAGTCACGTGCGATTCTTGAAGCGGAATGGGGTGTCCCATACACCCAAGTCGTCAAAGACGTCGGCATCGATGCCGTCGCATCCGCTTCAATCGGTGAAGTATACGGCGCTACACTTCTCGAAAACGGCAAGCGGGTCGCCATCAAAATCCAGCGCCCGAATATCGAAAAAATCATCCGAACCGACTTCCGAGCCATGCGGATTGTCACGTCGATGTTGAAGCGGACATCCCTCGCAAAATCAACCGACTTAGATAGCTTATATCGCCAAATGATTTTTGTCATCGGGGATGAGTTAAATTTTCAAACCGAATTAAAAAATGCCTTATATTTCAAAGCCAAATACGCTGACAATCCAGATGTTTATATCCCGGATTATCATGAGCATCTCTGTACAAATCGCGTCTTGACGATGGATTGGGTCGATGCACGCCGTATTACCGATCTCGCCTTTTTAAAAGAAAACGACATTGACCGTTCCGCTCTAGCAGAACGTCTGTTCACACTCGCCGCCGAACAACTGTTATTCGGTGGACAGTTCCATGCCGATCCGCACCCGGGTAACGTTCAGATTCGGGCAGATGGCACCATCATTTTGCTCGACTTTGGCATGGTCGGTCAGACGACCTCACAAGATATGGCAACAATCCGAAATATCCTACAAGCGTTCATCTCGCTCGACTATGACAGCATCGTCGACGGATTAGAAGATTTACGTTTTCTCTTACCAACGGCGAACAAACAAAACATTCGCCAAGCGTTGGAGAAGGCCGTCACGTTTTATTTAGAAACCGATATCGACACCGTCGATACAAAATTGATCGAGAAGGTGTTACAAGACATTCAGTTACTCGTCAAAAACGAACCAATCCAACTACCCGCAGAGTTTGCCTTCTTCGGTCGGGCCGCTTCGACTTTACTTGGAATTCTACAAATTCTTGATCCGAAAATTGACCTATTTACACTCGGGAAACCTATTGTCATCGACTGGCTTGAGGAAGATGGAACGACCTTACAGAATCGTTATGTGAAGACCGGGATCAATTATGCGAAAAAGTTATTGAACGTCCCACCCCTTCTCGACAATTATTTAAAAGAACCGACACGAAAACGCCTGTCGGAGCAAGCGATGTTCCAGCGAAACATGGAATCAAAAGAACTCTTGCACCGTCAGACGTTCAATGCCATCGTCATTTTACTTGGTTTACTTGTCGGCCTACTCGGCTACATCCGACCAGATGAATGGCTCTTTTGGTCAGGTGGTGTCGTCTCCGTTTTGGCTTATTTCAATTGGAGACGCCTCGGACGAAAGATTCGTCATTTGGCACGCCAAGATTTTCGAGTTTGACACTCCCACGGCTAAAGCCGCAAGCTCACCCTTCGGGATGAGTGGGATTCTGAAGTGCTTGTGCGAGCGCAGTCCATTTCTGTTT